>JAJTCN010000091.1 GCA_021323335.1 Ramlibacter sp. | reverse complement strand
AAGGACGCCCAGGAACTGCTGGCCCTGCAAGCCGCGATGTTCCAGCCCCTGGCCGAGAAGACCGCCGCCTACAGCCGCCACCTGTACGACATCAGCACCTCCACCGGTGCCGAGTTCACCAAGCAGTTCGAAGTCCAGGTCACCGACGCCCAGAAGAAGTTCCTGGCCGTCGTGGACAACGCCGCCAAGAACGCCCCGGCCGGCTCCGAGACCGCCGTCGCCGTGTTCAAGAGCGCCGTTGCCGCCGGCAACAACGCCCTGGAGTCCGTGCAGAAGGCCGTCAAGCAAGCCACCGACGTGGCCGAAGCCAACTTCAACGCGGTGGCCAACACCGCGGTGAACGCCTCCAAGACGACCGGCAAGGCCAAGCGCACCGCCTAAGACATTCCCTGCCCGCCCAACCGGCGGGCAGCGAGCAAGTTGTCTCCTCGGGTCCTTTCGACACCTTCAGTGGTTCAGGGATCCAGTTAGCCGCCAGTGGCAACACTGGCGGCTTTTTTACGTCTCAGTGCGACTTCGCTTCCATCGCCTGCCGCAGCCGCGGCAGGGCGGCGAGCATGGCCGCCCGCCCGGCCTCGATGGCCCGGCGCTTGGCCGTGAAGTCGCCGCTGCCCACGCCGCGCAGCGCGGGCCGCACCACCACCTCCGCTTCCTTGAGCTCCCAGCTGTTGATGCTCTTGCCCATGATGGCGAAGGTCTGCAGCAGGATCTGCAGCGGGTCCCCGGACGGATTGCCTTCCGGCTCGCTGGAAATGTCCACCGCGACGATGACTTCGGCGCCCATCTCCCGCGCATAGCGCACCGGCACCGGCGAGACCAGCCCGCCGTCCACGTATTCCTGGCCGGAGATGCGCACCGGCAGGAAGACGGCCGGCACCGCGCTGGAGGCGCGCACCGCCGTGCCGGTATCGCCGCGCCGGAACAGCACGCCCTGCCCCGTCTGCAGGTCGGTCGCGACGATGCCCAGCGGCACGGCCATGTTCTCCAGCAGCCGGTTGCCCACCCGCGTGTTGACGTAGCGGGCCAGCGCCTCGCCGCGCAGCAGCCCCCGGTTGAAGATCGGCAGCGTCCAGTCGGCGAACGCGGATTCGTCCATCTCGATGGCGACGGCCTGCAGCTGGGCGCCGGTGCGGCCGCTGGCGTAAAGGGCCGCGACCAGGCTGCCGGCGGACGTGCCCACCACCAGCGCGGGCTTGATGCCGGCCTCCTCCAGCACCTGGATCACACCGACATGGGCAAAGCCGCGCGCCGCGCCGCCGCCCAGCGCCAGCCCGACCCGGGGCAGCACCTTGGGCGCGGCGGGCGAGGCTACGGTGGGAGCCGGCTCAGGCTGCGGTTTCGGCGCCATGGCGCAAGCCGCCAGCAGCAGGGGCAAGGTCCAGATTCCCGCCCGTCGCGCGGCTTGCTGGATATTATTGAGAATGATTCGTGTTTGGATTATCATCGCGCCCATCTTGCAACCAGAATTCCCCGAAAGGAAACCCCGATGATCGCCAAGGCCGCCGGCATCGCGACGCTGCTCTTCACCGTCGCCACCTCCGTCGCCGCGCAGGAGCAGGTGCTGAACCTGTACTCCGCCCGCCACTATTCCACCGACGAGGCGCTGTACAGCAACTTCACCAAGGCGACCGGCATCCGCATCCAGCGCGTCGACGCCGACGACGCCGGTATTCTGGCCCGCCTGAAGGCCGAAGGCGCCGCCTCCCCCGCCGACGTGATCCTGCTGGTCGACGCGGCCCGCCTGTACAAGGGCGACGTCGACGGCCTGTTCAAGCCGGTCAAGTCGAAGGTGCTGGACGACGCGATCCCGGCCCAGTACCGCGCCAAGGCCAGCGCCGACGGCACGACGTGGTACGGCTTCTCCACCCGGGCCCGCGTCGTCGTGTACGACAAGTCCCGGGTCAAGCGCGAGGACGTGGACACCTACGAGGAGCTGGCCGACCCCAAGAACAAGGGCAAGGTCTGCCTGCGTTCGGGTTCGCACCCGTACAACCTGTCGCTGTTCGGCGCCGTCACCGAGCACCTGGGCGAGCAGAAGGCCGAGGCGTGGCTCAAGGGCGTCGTCGCCAACATGGCGCGCGACCCGAAGGGCGGCGACACCGACCAGATCAAGGCCGTCGGTTCCGGCGAATGCCAGGTGGCCGTCTCCAACAGCTACTACATCGCCCGCCTGCTGCGCAGCGACAAGCCCGAAGACAAGGCGCTGATGGAGAAGGTGGGCGTGGTGTTCCCCAACCAGCAGAGCTGGGGCACGCACCTGAACATCGCCGGAGGCGCGGTGGCGAAGAACAGCAAGAACGCTGGCAACGCGGTGAAGTTCCTCGAGTACCTGGCCAGCGCCGAGGCGCAGAACCACTTCGCCAACGGCAACAACGAGTGGCCCACGGCCAAGGGCGTGAAAGTGAACAACCCCGCGCTGCAGGCCATGAGCGGCGGCGGCGACTTCAAGGCCGAGACGATCCCCCTGGCCGCGGTCGGCGCGAACACCGTGAAGGTGCAGCAGATGCTGGACCGGGTGGGTTTCAAGTAAGGCGCGGAACCGACGCCTGCGGCGCGGCTGCGCGCTGTTCGCGGTCGAGGCCGACCTGACGGCGGCTCACCGTTCACCCAAAAAGCCCGGCCATGCCGGGCTTTTTGCTGGCGAGGTCAGCCCGTAGGGCGGGTTCGCGACAGCGACCCCGCCATCACCGTGCGCGATAATTGACGTTTACGTCAACGTCATCGGAGCAGAGATGGACATCAAGGGCAAAGTCTTCATCGTCACCGGCGGCGCCTCGGGCCTCGGCGAAGGCACGGCGCGCATGCTGGCGGCCAACGGCGGCAAGGTCGTCATCGCCGACATGCAGGTGGAAAAAGGCGAGCAGGTCGCCAAGGACATCGGCGGAACCTTCGTCAAGTGCGACGTCAGCCAGGAGTCGGACGGCCAGGCCGTGGTGGCCAAGGCCGTTTCGCAAGGCAAGCTGATGGGCCTGGTCAACTGCGCCGGCATCGCCCCCGCGGAAAAGACGGTGGGCAAGAACGGCCCCCACAACCTCGCGCTGTACACCAAGACCATCATGGTCAACCTGGTGGGCTCCTTCAACATGATCCGGCTGGCCGCCGAGGCCATGGGCAAGAACGAGCCCGAAGCCACCGGCGAGCGCGGCTGCCTGATCTCCACCGCTTCCGTCGCCGCCTACGACGGCCAGATCGGCCAGGCCGCGTACAGCGCCTCCAAGGGCGGCATCGTCGGCATGACGCTGCCCATCGCGCGCGACCTCGCCCGCAACGGCATCCGCAACATGACCATCGCCCCCGGCATCTTCGGCACGCCCATGCTGTTCGGCATGCCCAAGGAAGTGCAGGACGCGCTGGCCGCCAGCGTGCCCTTCCCCTCGCGCCTGGGCACCCCCGAGGACTACGCCAAGCTCGCGAAGCACATCTTCGAGAACGACATGCTCAATGGCGAGGTGATCCGCCTCGACGGCGCGATCCGGCTGGCGCCGCGGTAATCCGCACGGGGCGGGCGGCGCCGTCTTATATTCCCGAACCCGACCCCGGGTTCAGGAGAACAAAAATGCGCCGCCCCGTCCTCACCTGGCTGGCCGCCGCCAGCCTGCTGGCCGCCTGCGCCAGCCCGCCCTCCCGCTTCACGTATTCGGTCCCGCAGCAGCCTGAAGCCGCGTCCGGCCTCACGGCCAAGCCGGGCTGGGCGACGTCGAAGTTCGCCGTGGCCGCGGCCAACCCGCTGGCCACCGACGCCGGCTACCAGGTGCTGCGCGCCGGCGGCTCCGCGGTGGACGCCGCCATCGCCGCGCAGATGGTGCTGACGCTGGTGGAGCCGCAGTCCAGCGGCATCGGCGGCGGCGCCTTCCTGCTGCACTCCAACGGCCGCGAGGTGGAAGCCTTCGATGGCCGCGAGACCGCGCCCGCGGCGGCCGACGAGCGCCTGTTCCTCGCCGCCGACGGCAAGCCCCTGCCCTTCTACGAAGCGGTGGTCGGCGGCCGCTCGGTCGGCGTGCCGGGCACGGTGCGCATGCTCGAGATGGCCCACCGCCAGCACGGCAGGCTGCCCTGGGCAGCGCTGTTCCAGCCCGCGATCGCGCTGGCCGAGAACGGCTTCCGCGTCAGTCCGCGACTGAACACGCTGGCCAAGGCGGATGCGCACCTGAAGAAGGATCCGGTCGCGGCGGCCTATTTCTACCAACCGAATGGCGAGCCGCTGGCCGTCGGCAGCACGCTGCGCAATCCGGAACTGGCCGCGGTGCTGCGCCGCATCGCGCGCGAAGGCTCCGCCGCCTTCTACCAGGGCGAGATCGCGCAGGCCATCGTCGACAAGGTTCAGAAGCATCCCACCAACCCCGGCCGCCTCGCCCTGGCGGACCTGGCCGCCTACCAGCCGAAGAAGCGCGCGCCGATCTGCCACGACTACCGCGCCCAGGCGCGGGACTACCGCGTCTGCGGCTTCCCGCCCCCGAGCTCGGGCGCCATCGCCGTCGGCCAGATCCTCGGCATCCTGGGCCACACCAACGCGGCGTCGCTGCCCTTGCAGGGCGGCCTGCCCTCGGCCGAGTGGCTGCACCTGTACACCGAGGCGGCGCGCATGGCCTTTGCCGACCGTGGCCAGTACCTTGCCGACCCCGACTTCGTGCAGCCGCCCGCGGGCAGCTGGATGTCGCTGCTGGACCCCGCCTACCTCGCGTCCCGCGCACGGTTGATCGGCGCGCAGAGCATGAAGACCGCCCAGCCGGGCTCGCCCGGACAGGCGACCAGCCGCTATGCCCCGAGCCCGGAGCAGGTGGAGTACGGCACGTCGCACATCAGCATCGTCGACGGCCACGGCAATGCCATCGCGATGACGACCACCATCGAGGACGCGTTCGGCGCCCGCCAGATGGTGCGCGGCTTCCTGCTGAACAACGAGCTCACCGATTTCAGCTTCGCGCCGGCCGACGCGCAGGGGCGGCCCATCGCCAATCGCGTGCAGCCCGGCAAGCGGCCGCGCTCCTCGATGGCGCCGACGCTCGTGTTCGACAAGGGCACCGGCGCGCTCGTCATGAGCGGCGGCAGCCCCGGCGGCGCGCTGATCATCCATTACACGGCCAAGACGCTGTATGGCGTGCTGAACTGGGGACTGGACGCGCAGCGGGCGATCGACCTGCCGAACTTCGGCTCCAACAACGGCCCGACCCTGCTGGAGAAGGACCGCTTCCCGCCGGCCACCGTGCAGGCGCTGCAGGCGCGCGGCCACGAGGTGCGCGAGAACGACATGACCAGCGGCCTGCAGGCCATCCAGCGCAGGGGCAGCGGCTTCTTCGGCGGCGCCGACCCGCGCCGCGAAGGCGTGGTGATGGGCGATTAGGTCGTGGGCGCCTTGGCGGCCGACTCGGCCTCGGGGCCCTTGCGCTCGATCCGCTCGTATTCGGAGATCACCTGCGCGCCCAGCAGCAGCAGGGTGGCGGCGATCTCCAGGGTGAACAGCACGACGATCGCGGTGGTGAGCGAGCCGTACACCACGCTCACCTGCGACAGCGTGCCGAAATACCAGACCAGCACGCGGCGCGTCCCCTCCCACAGCAAGGCCGCGGTCGCCCCGCCGATCAGGGCGTGGCGCCATGACAGCCGCCCGACCGGCATCACCATGTAGATCGAGGTGAGCAGGAAGATCTCGCCCAGCAGCCCCAGCAGGTACAGCAACACGCCCGAAACGCCCGACAGCGACCATTCCCAGCCCAGGAAGTGGATGCTGTTCTCGGCCATCGCCTGCAGGCCGCCCGCCACGAAGGTCATCGTCAGCAGGCCGACGCCCACCGACAGGATGTAGACGTAGGGCAGCAGGGCCGAAACCATGAAGTGGCGCCGCTTGACGGCGAAGCGGTGCAGGAAGATCACGGCCATGGCCTTCTCCAGCACCGTGAAGGCCAGCGAGCTGAAGAACAGCATCGTGATGAGCAACACCCAGCCGATCACGTCGCGGTGCTGCACGAAGTTGGAGAGCTCCTGCACCACCGCCGCGGACTGACCCGGCATGATCCATTCCAGGTAGCGGCCCAGCGTGGCCAGCAGTTCGCCCTGGTCGACCCAGTGCGACAGCGCGATCACCACCAGGATGAGCAGCGGCACCACCGACAGCAGCGCGTAGTAAGCCACCGCCCCGGCCAGCAGCAGGCCCTGGTTGGTCTGGAAGCCCTTGAGGACGCGCTTGGCGAAGGTGCCGGGATGGGCGAGGACGTAAACCGCGGCGGGACTCAGCACAGGCATGGCGGGCAGTATGCCGCCGCGCAGTCGCGCCGGGGACGCACCGTTACAGGCTTACCCTGATGGGCCGGCGGCGCCGGCGGGCTAGATTGGGCCACCTCAAGGAGACATCCATGCAGCGTCCCGATCGTTCCCGCCGCCACCTGGTCCAGGCCGCCGTGGCCGCCGCCGCCGGCCTCGCCCTGCCCTCGCTGGCGCGGGCGCAGGCCTTCCCGGCGCGGCCCATCCGCCTGATCTGTCCCTGGCCCGCCGGCGGCGCCACCGACGCGGTGATGCGCGCCATCGCGGAGAGCGCGGGCAAGGCGCTCGGCGGCCAGATGATCGTGGAGAACAAGGCCGGCGCCAGCGGCATGCTGGGCCCGAACGAGCTGGTCTCGGCCAAGCCCGATGGCTACACCCTGTCGCAGCTGACCATCGGCGTCGCCCGCCTGCCGCACATGCAGAAGATGCTGTTCGACCCGCTCAAGGACTTCACCTACATCCTGAACATGACGGGCTACACCTTCGGGCTCGTCGTCAAGGGCGACTCGCCCATCAAGTCGGTGAAGGACCTGGTGGACTACGCCAAGGCCAACCCGGGCAAGTTCACCTACGGCTCGCCGGGCCAGGGCACCACGCCGCACCTGGCGGTGGAGGAGTTCGCCGACAAGGCCGGCATCAAGCTGCAGCACGTGCCCTTCAAGGGTTTCGCCGACGGCATGCAGGCCATGCTGGGCGGGCACACCATGGCCCACAGCGATTCGACGGGCTGGTCGGGCCATGTGGATTCCGGCACGGCCCGCCTGCTGGCGACCTATGGCTCCAAACGCACCAAGAAGTGGTCGAGCGTGCCGACGCTCAACGAGCTGGGCTTCGACACGATCTCCGAGTCGCCCTTCGGCATCGGCGCGCCGAAGGGCATGGACCCGGCGATCACGCGGCGGCTGCACGATGCCTTCCGCAAGACCCTGGAAGACCCGGCGGTGCTGGCGATGTTCGAGAAGTACGACCAGTCGGTGATCTACATGAACACGGCCGACTACGACAAGTTCATCCGGGAGCAGTACGTCAAGGAGAAGGCGATGGTGGAGAAACTCGGGTTGGCGATGAAGAGCTGAAGACCAAGCCCGGATACCGGACGCAAAGGGCGCAAAGGTACGCAAAGGACGCAAAAGAAAAACAGAAAAGGTTTTGGATCCCTTTTGCGTCCTTTGCGAAACTTTTGCGTCTTTTGCGTCAGGCTGTCCGTTCCCGCATTCAAACGTCGATCGCGCTCGCCGACCCCGCCTTCTTCCGCAGCTCGAATTTCTGGATCTTCCCCGTCGACGTCTTCGGCAGTTCGCCGAACACCACCGCCCGGGGCACCTTGAAGCCTGCCAGGTGCTTCTTGCAATGCGCCACCACGTCCTCCGGCGTCAGCTTCGAGCCGGCCTTCAGTTCCACGAAGGCGCAGGGCGTCTCGCCCCACTTGGCATCCGGCTTGGCCACCACGGCGGCCGCGAGCACGTCGGGGTGGCGGTACAGCACGTCCTCGACTTCGATCGACGAGATGTTCTCGCCGCCCGAAATGATGATGTCCTTGCTGCGGTCCTTGATCTTGATGTAGCCGTCGGGGTACTGCACCGCCAGGTCGCCGGTGTGGTACCAGCCGCCCGCGAAAGCCTCCTGCGTCGCCTTCGCGTTCTTCAGGTAGCCCTTCATCGTGATGTTGCCGCGGAACATGATCTCGCCCATGGTCTCGCCGTCGCGCGGCACCGGCTGCATCGTCTGCGGGTCCAGCACCTCGGCGCTGCGCTGCAGGTGGTAGCGCACGCCCTGCCGCGCGTTCAGCCGCGCCCGGTCGCCGATGTCGAGCGCGTTCCATTCCTCATGCTTGGCACACGCCGTGGCGGGACCGTACACCTCCGTCAGCCCATAGACGTGCGTGAGGTCGAAGCCCATCTTCTCCATGCCCTCGATCAACGACGCCGGCGGCGCGGCGCCGGCCACCATCGCCTTCACGCCGGCCGGCAAGCCCTGCTTCAGTTCGTCCGGAGCGTTCACCAGCATGCCGTGCACGATCGGCGCGCCGCAGTAATGGGTGACGCCGTGCTCGCGGATCGCGTCCGCCATGGCGCGCGCCTCCACCTTCCGCAGGCAGACGTTCACGCCGGCGCGGGCGGCGATGGTCCAGGGAAAGCACCAGCCGTTGCAGTGGAACATCGGCAGCGTCCACAGGTACACCGGATGCTTGGGCATGTCCCACTCGAGGATGTTCGAGATGGCGTTGATGGCGGCGCCGCGGTGGTGGTAGACCACGCCTTTCGGGTTGCCCGTCGTGCCGCTGGTGTAGTTCAGGGCGATCGCGTCCCATTCGTCCGCCGGCAGGTCCCAGGCGAATTCGGGGTCACCGCCCGCCAGGAATCCTTCGTAGGTGGTGCTGCCGATGCGCTGCGTGGACCCGGTGAAGAGTGCGTCCTCGACGTCGATCACCAGCAGCGGCCGCGAGCCCTTGCGCAGGGCGATCGCCTTCTGCATCGTGCCGGCGAACTCGGGATCGACGATGACCGCCCTGGCCTCGCCGTGATCCAGCATGAAGGCGATGGCCTCCGGGTCCAGCCGGGTGTTCATCGCATTCAGCACCGCGCCGGCCATGGGCACGCCGAAGTGCGCCTCCACCATCGGCGGCGTGTTGGGCAGGATCACGGCCACCGTGTCGCCCTTGCCCAGGCCGGCCCGCTGCAGGGCGCTGGCCAGGCGGCGGCACCGCTCGTAGGTCCGGGCCCAGGTCTGGCGCAGCGACCCATGGACCACCGCCACCTTGTCCGGATAGACCTGCGCCGCCCGTTCCAGGAAGGACAGGGGCGAGATCGGCGTGAAATTCGCCGCATTGCGCGGCAGGTCCTGGTCGAAGATGCTGGCCACTGCTTGTCTCCTGCTGTTCTGGCCCGACGATAGCCCTTTTCCGACCAGTGCAGAATCCGGTAGGAATACTTAAAGCCACCCGTGTCGATCCCGCAAAACTTCATCCAGGAACTGCTCGCGCGGGCCGACGTCGTCGAGATCGTCGGCCGCTACGTGCAGTTGAAGAAGACCGGGGCCAACTTCTCGGGGCTGTGCCCGTTCCACTCCGAGAAGTCGCCTTCCTTCACCGTCAGCCCCTCCAAGCAGTTCTTCCACTGCTTCGGCTGCGGCAAGAACGGCAATGCCATCGGCTTCCTGATCGACTACGCCGGCATGAGCTTCCCCGAGGCGGTCAAGGACCTGGCCGGCAAGTACGGCATGCAGGTGCCGGAGGAGGACATCTCCCCGGCCGAGCGCGCGCGCCAGGCCGAACAGCGGCAGAAGCAGGCGACGCTGACCGACGTGCTGGAAAAGGCCGGCGCCGCCTACCGCAAGAACCTGAAAAGCTCGCCGAAGGCCGTCGAATACTTCAAGGGCCGCGGCGTGTCCGGCGAGGTGGCGAAGCAGTTCGGCCTGGGCTACGCGCCGGAGGGCTGGCGCTCGCTGGCCAGCGTCTTCCCCAACTACGACGACCCCCTGCTGGCGGAGAGCGGCCTGGTGATCGTCAACGAGGAAGACGACAAGCGCTACGACCGCTTCCGCGACCGCGTGATGTTCCCCATCCGCAACGTCAAGGGCGAATGCATCGGTTTCGGCGGCCGGGTGCTGGGCGACGAGAAGCCCAAGTACCTCAACTCGCCCGAGACGCCGATCTTCAGCAAGGGCCGGGAGCTCTACGGGCTGTGGGAGGCACGCAATGCCCTGCGCGAGAAGGGCTTCGTGCTGGTGACCGAGGGCTACATGGACGTCGTGGCGCTGGCGCAGTGGGGCTTTCCCAATGCCGTGGCGACGCTCGGCACCGCCTGCACCACGGACCACGTGCAGAAGCTGTTCCGCTTCACCGACAGCGTGGTCTTCAGCTTCGACGGCGACGCCGCCGGCCGCCGCGCCGCCCGCAAGGCGCTGGACGGCGCCCTGCCCTATGCCACCGACGTGCGGACGGTGAAGTTCCTGTTCCTGCCGTCCGAGCACGACCCCGACAGCTACATCCGCGAGCATGGGCAGGACGCCTTTGCCCGCTACGTCAGCGACGCCATGCCCTTGTCGCGCTTCCTCATCGAAGCCTCCCGCGAAGGCTGCGACCTGAACACCGCGGAGGGCCGCGCGCACCTGGCGGCCAACGCCAAGCCGCTGTGGTCGCAATTGCCCGAGGGCGCCCTGAAGCGCCAGCTGCTGGCGGAGATCGCCGACCTGGTGCAGCTGGAGGCCCGCGAGCTCGGCGAGCTGTGGGAGGGCAAGCGGGCCGGCTCGCAGCGCCGCGACGACGGCGAACGGCGGGCCTGGCGACGGCCGGAGGGCCATCCCGCGCCGGCCCGCCGGTCGGTGCGCACCCAGCCGATGAACCGCGGCACCCGGGCGCTCCAGATCCTTTTTTCGATGCCGGAGGCCTGGGAGCGGCTCAGCCACGACGAGCACCACTTGCTGGTGGAGATGCCGGCGCCGTACGGGCCCCTGTTCGCCTGGCTGGACAGCCAGCACCACGACCATGGGCCGCAGCCCTGGGACGCCCTGCGCGAAGCGCTGCAGGGCCACGTGCACGCGGAATTCGCGGTGGCCGAGATGGCCAAGGTGCCGCCGGAGATCGAGGCCGACCCCGCCGAGCTGAGCGACATCCTGGCCAAGGAAAAGCAGCGCCGCCGCGGCGAGGAAATGCAGCGCCTGGCGGCCGCGGCGCCCTCCGATCCGGAGGCCTTCGAGCGCTACAAGGCCATGCTGGAGGCCCAAAAACCCGGGGCCAAGGCTTGAATTCCGGCCAAGTCGATATAATGTAGGGTTTGCTGGCGGCAAGAGCGACAGCAGTACCTCCGGACCGGCCAGCCGCGCGCACGCGCGGCGCCCCAAGCACAGGGCACAGGCCAAACTTTCCGCAAGGGCTGCACCCCAAATGTTCGCCCACCCATCTTGCCCCTGAAGGCCATTGTCGGCCTCTTCTCCACCCGCGCCCGGGTTCGTGGCGCTATTGTGTTTCCGCTGTTTTTGCCCGAGGTCCTATGCCCGCACAGAAAAAGCTGTCCGCCGCCGCGAAACCCACGGAGCGGAAGCCAGTCAAACCGCCAGCCCCGGCCGCGAAAAACGCCAAGGCCCAGTTGAAGGTGGTGAAGAAAGTCGACAAGCCTGCTTCCAAATCCGCCGCAGCCACGAAAGTAACCAAGCCCGTGCCCACGAAGTCGCCCGTCAAGACCGAAAAAGCCTCCGCCAAGGAAGAACCCAAGAAGACCGCCAAGACAGCCGCGGCCGCGCCGGAAGCGGTGAAGAAGAAACCGGGCCGCCCGCCCAAGGCGGTCTCGGAGGTCGAGGCTCCCGCGAAGGCCGGCGCCAAGCGCGGCCGCAAGCCCAAGGACGCGGCGGGCAAGCCGCCGCTGGGCGAGGGCGAAGAGGACCTGGGCGACATCGAAGCCGAATTCGCCGACAGCGAACCGGTGGTGGTGGAAGCGGTCGCCGAAAAGGCCAAGCCGCTGCGCATGAAGATCAGCAAGGCCAAGGAACGCGCCTTGATGAAGGAATTCGGCCTGGACGAGACCGTCCTGTCCGAGGAGGAAATGGCCAAGCGCCGCCAGCGCCTGAAGACGCTGATCACGCTGGGCAAGACGCGCGGCTACCTCACGCACTCCGAGATCACCGACCACCTGCCGGAAAAGCTGGTCGATGCCGAGACGCTGGAAGTCGTGGTCGCGATGCTCAACGACCTGGGCGTGGCGGTGTACGAGCAGACGCCCGACGCCGAGATGCTCCTGCTGAACAACACCACGCCGACCACGGCGACGGTGGAGGAAGCCGAAGAGGAAGCCGAAGCCGCGCTGTCCACCGTCGACAGCGAATTCGGCCGCACCACCGACCCCGTGCGCATGTACATGCGCGAGATGGGCACCGTGGAGCTGCTCACGCGCGAGGGCGAG
>JAJTCN010000154.1 GCA_021323335.1 Ramlibacter sp. | reverse complement strand
GCTGCAGGCCGCCGCCAGCAAGCCGCCGCTGGCCAGCGCCATGGGCGCCAGCGCGATCGGCGTGGCGAGCCCGAAGCGGGCGGAAAAACGGGAGGAGGCGAGGGTAGGGGCCATGTGTCCATCCTAGCGAGCCGGAAATGGTTTGCCGCGCCGTGAGGATTTGCCAACACAGCAGCCCGCCAAAGCGACATTTTTGTACGGTGCCCGGCCTCCCATCCCGTTTGGGGGATGCGCCGAAGGCAGTGGCGCTGGCAGAGCCGGTATGGTTGGTAACCAGAGGCTCCACGCCCGCCGCGTCGCCCACCCCATCCAAGGAATCGAATGTCGCCCCCGCAACTTGCACGGGCCACGAGGCCGCCCACCATCACCGTCGAGGACAGAGTCATGTCCGACTCCGGCATCAGGGACCGGCTCGCCAGGCTCGCGCTCGAAGCCGAGCGGCGCGAGCGGATGCTCGCCACCATGCTGTCATCGATCGCCGACATGGCCTACACGGCGGATCGCGATGGTCGCGTGCTGTATGCCAATGCGCCCTTCCTGGCCTTGTGGGGCCGCACCCTCGACGAGATCGCGGGCTGCACCGTGTACGACCTCGGCTACCCGACCGAACTGGCGGACCGCGTGCAGGCGCAGATCCGCCGCGTGTTCGACACCGGATTGCGGGTCACCGACGAAACACCCTTCCCGGGCCCGGACGGCGCGCCGCTGTACTACGAGTACGTGTTCTCGCCGGCCTTCGCCCCCGACGGCAGCGTCGAATTCATGGTGGGCACCAGCCGCGACATCACGGCGCGCAAGCGCTCGGAGGAGGCGCTGCGGGAGAGCGAGGCGGAGTTCCGGACGCTGGCGTCGGCCATGCCGCAGATCGTGTGGTCGGCCACCGGTACCGGCGAAATCATCTACCTGAACCGCCAGTGGATGGAGTACACCGGCCGCGCCCTGGCGGAAGGCCTCGGCGACGGCTGGCTCGACGCCGTGCACGCGGAAGACCGGGCGGCGCTGCTCGCCGCGCGCTATGTCGGCGTGGCCCATGGCCGCATCTTTTCGGTCGAGGCGCGCATCGCGCGGGCCGACGGTGGCTACGGCTGGTGGTTGTTCCGCGGTGTCCCCGTCACCGACGACGGCGGCCGCGTGATCAAGTGGGTGGGCACCTGCACGGACATCGACGAGTTGAAGACGGCCAACCGGGAACTGCAGCGCCAGCGCAGCGAGCTGCGCGCGCTGTTCGACCTGGTGCCCGCCATGGTCTGGTTCAAGGACCTCGAAGGCCGCATCGTGCAGATCAACGAACGCGCCGCCCGTGGCAGCGGACTGGCGATCAGGCAGGCCGTGGGCCGCAATGTCGCCGAGCTCTATCCGCACGCCGAGCAGGAGTACGCGGCGGAGGACCGGCAGGTCATCGCTTCCGGCCAGCCCTTGATGAACAAGCTGGAGCGCGCCACCGGCCCGGCGGGCGAGGAGGTCTGGCTGCAGAGCGACAAGGTGCCCTACCGCGACGAGGGCGGCAATGTCATCGGGGTGGTGGTGATGAAGCAGGACATCACCGAGCGCGTGCGGGCCCAGGACACCATGCGCGAGATGAATGCCAACCTGGAGGAGCGGGTGCGCCAGCGCACCGCCGAACTGGCGCAGGCGCACGGGGAGGCGGAACGCGCCAACGCCGCCAAGTCCACCTTCCTCGCGACCATGAGCCACGAGATCCGCACCCCGATGAGCGGAATCCTCGGCCTGCTCGAATTGCTCGACCTCACGTCCCTGGACGACCAGCAGCGCTCCACGCTGGCCGTGGCGCGCGCGTCGGGTGCGGAACTCAAGCGCATCATCGACGGCATCCTCGACTTCGCGAAGATCGAGGCGGACTCGCTGGAGCTCGACCCCGCGCCGGCGTCGGTGCGGCAGGTGGTGGATGTCCTGTGCAGGCTGCATGGTCCGGGCGCCGCCGGCAAGGGCGTCCAGTTGACCGCCTCGGTGGAGCCGGCGGTCGCCAGTGCCTTGCGGTTCGATGCCTTGCGACTGAGCCAGATCCTGAACAACCTGGTGGGCAATGCGATCAAGTTCACCGAGCGCGGCAGCATCCGGATCGACGTGCGCCTCGCCAGCGCCACGGCGACGTGTCAGTACCTGACGGTAACGGTGCAGGACACCGGCGTGGGCATACCGGCCGGGCAGGTCGCCCGGCTGTTCCAGCCCTTCGCGCAGGCAACGGCCCAGACCAGCACCCAGTTCGGCGGCACCGGCCTGGGGCTGTTCATCGCGCGCAAGCTGGCGGAGTTGATGGGGGGCACGCTGACGCTGCAAAGCCAGCCGGGGCAGGGCACCACCCTGACGCTGCGCGTCGTGTTCGACCTGTGCGAGGACGGCAGCAACCTGTCGGCGGACGGAGACGCCGCCCGGCGACGACTGGACGCGCTGGTGGCCGCCCGCCCCGCCGCGCCTTCACCGGTCGAGGCGGAGGCCCGGGGAGCCCTGCTGCTCATCGTCGACGATCATCCGATCAACCGGATGGTCCTCGTGCGGCAGGTCGCCACGCTCGGCTATGCGGCCGAAGCCGTGGCCGACGGCGTCAGCGCGCTGAGCGCCTGGGAAAGCGGCCGGTTCACGGCCATCATCACCGACTGCAACATGCCGCGCATGGACGGCTTCGCGCTGGCCCGCGCGGTCCGCGAGCGCGAACGCGCCCTCGGGCGCCCGCCGGTCCCCATCATCGGCTGCACCGCCAACGCGCTGGCGACGGCGGCCGAGGCCTGCCTCGACGCCGGCATGGACGACTCGATCACCAAGCCGGTCGCACTGGAGGAGATCTGCGCGAAGCTCGATCGGTGGCTGCCGATCACGCCGGCGCCCCTGCCCCGCAGCGCCGCTGCGCCTCGCACGGTGCCCGCGTCCTCCGAGGAAGGCATGTTGAGCGTGGCGATGGTGACCGAGATCGCCGGTGGCGACGCCGCCGTGTTCGCCCAGGTGCTGGCGGACTTCCGCCGCAACAATGACACCGATGCCGCCGGCCTGCGTCACGCCATGGAGGCTCAGGACTTCGCGGGCGCCGCTCACTTCGCGCACCGCCTGTGCGGCGCCTGTTCCATCCTCGGCGCCACCCGCCTCGCGCGGGCCAGCGCCCTCGTGCAAGCCGCCGCCAGCGCGGAAGATGGGCCGGACCTCATCCGCTGCATGGAGAGTTTCGAAACGGAGATACGTCGCCTGGACGACCACCTCGACCGCCTCGCATGAGCAACCAAAAAAACAGCCACCTTGCGGTGGCTGTATCAAGTCCTTGGAAGGACGTCGTTGGGAGACTTGAAGCTGGTGTGTCCGGCGATGCGTGACAGTGA
>JAJTCN010000001.1 GCA_021323335.1 Ramlibacter sp. | reverse complement strand
TGTGCCAGGTTTTCATGGAACGGCCTTGCTTCTGAGGGTGTGGGCGCCGGTCTTGCTGCCGGTGTCCCGGAAAACGGGCGAGGCGGGCCGCGGCCCGCCTCTTGGTCTTACATCGGCTTGTAGATGCCGCCGCAGACGATCAGCTCGTCCGCCTTCTCGCAATACATCTGCTTCGGCTCGATCTTCTTGTTCACCGGGTTCAGGAAGGTGAAGTCCTGCCAGAACACCGACTTGGTCTTGGCCATCTCCATGCGTTGGCGCCGTGGGCCAGCGCCGTGCCGTCCATCTTGTAGACGGTCAGGTACAGCTCGCGGTCCACCCAGGGGCCGTTCTTGTCGGTCATTTCGGCCAGCACCTTGTCGCGCGGACCGGCCTTGATGGACATCACGCCCTTCTTCACCATGGCCTCCGCCTCCTTCGGCGTCACGCGCTGTTCCGCGGCCATTGCGACCGAGGCGCCGAGTGCAGTGCCGAGCACCAGGGCGGCTGCCGCCGCAATTGTCTTGTTCACTTTCATCTCCTCAACAATTTGCCGGATGGGCCGGCGCCCGTGCCCCTGGGGGCGAATTCCTTGCTGACGCCAGCATGACAGCCCGCTGGAGTTGTTGCAATCGTGAAGATTCGTAACTGGTCGGTTCGGCGCGCATTTGTTGACCGCGGCGGGTGAGTTGCTCCGCTTGTCGTCCCGCCGCTACCGCCCGGATCGACCGGGCGTCGTGCGTCCGCCACAACTTCAGTTGGCCTTGACGTTCTTGATCCCGGCCGGGCGCGCCGCGGCGGCCGCGCCGCGCGGCTTGGCAGGCTGCAGCACCGTGGGCGGGAATTCCGGCATGGCGCGAGCGGTGGTCACGCTGTTGCGCACCAGGGTGTTCCAGTAGTCGACATCGGCCGGGAGCACGTCCCACTGCTTGCCGTACAGGACAGGGCCGTAGGAATACAGGAACAGCGCGATGCGCGCCGAATCGACGTCGCCCCGCTTGGCCAGGTCCACGAACTGCCCGAACGCCACGGACGTGCGGCCGGCCCGGAAGGTCTGGACCGCATCGGCATATTCGCGCTCGGCGAGGCTGGCAGCGGGGCCGGCCAGGGAGGGCGTCGACCAGCCTCCGACCACGGCGACAAAGGCCGCGGCCAGTGCGGTCCGCCGTGCGATTCCGAGGATGCCGGGCCGGGTCTGGGTTTCGTTGCAGTTCGCCATGCGGGTCTCTTTGTGATAAGTGTTGCAAGAAGTATCAATTGCTGGGTTGGCGGACTGCAAGACCGCTGGCACCCCGCGGCCGCACCGCTCATCCCGGGTTTTGCGGCTCCCGTGCAACTTCAGACGGTCCGGGCGCGGGCGCCCCGGCCCGGATCCGCCCGGATCGGACCCGGCGGCGTCCTACGCCGGGCAAGGTGGCGGCCTACCAGAATGGGCCGGACCTACTGGAGGACCAACGCATGAACGTGGACATCTACCGGCGTGCCGAAGCGCAGAACAAGTTCAGCTACCTGATCGTGCCCGCCGGGCAGCCGATCCCCGAAGAGGCCACCAACGTGGACTGGCAGGCGCGCCAGCAGGGGGTGAGCGTCGACGAGTCGCAGGAGCACCTGCACCCCTACGAGATCGACAACCCCCGCCAGCAGATCGACGAGAAGGGCTACGCCATCACCGGGGTCACCCACCAGGTCGCCGCAGGAGACGACGCCCCCTGAGCCGGGAAGCGCTCCTACGGGAGTGGGCGGGCGGCGACCGCGATTGCCGTGCCGCGCCGACGCCCCGACCGCGGCCGGGACCGGAAGATCAGCCCGTCACCCAACGATCTTCCGACCCGGACACCGCCATGCTGCTCGCCGCTTCCCTGCTGTCTTCCATCGCCCAGACCCGCGTGGGCCAGTGGTTCCGCGCCGCCGCCGCCCTGCAGCATCGCCGCGTGCGCTATTGATCCCCGGCGGGCCTAGAACTCCTGCCATTCACCGCGCCCCGCGGCCGCCGGGCTGGCGTCGCCCAGCATGCCCGCATACGCGGGCCGCAGCGACGCAGGCTGGCTGGAGGCCGGTCGCGGCTCGCGCGACGGCGCGACGCGGACAGGCTCCAGCACCACGCAAGGCACGCGCCTGCGCATCCATCGACTGGGTGGCGGCGGTGGCCTCCTCCACCAGCGACGCGTTCTGCTGCACCACCTGGTCCATCTGCGTCACCGCCGTGTTCACCTGCTCGATGCCTGAGCTCTGTTCCTGGCTGGCCGCCGCGATCTCGGCGACCAGGTCGTTGACCTGCTTCACGGCGTCCACGATGTCCTGCATGGTCTTGCCCGCGTTGTCGACCAGCCGCGTGCCCGAATCGACCTTCGCGGCCGAGTCGCCGATCAGCAGCTTGATCTCCTTGGCCGCCGCGGCGCTGCGCTGCGCCAGCGTGCGCACCTCGGCCGCCACCACGGCGAAGCCCCGGCCCTGCTCGCCGGCGCGCGCCGCTTCCACCGCCGCGTTCAGCGCGAGGATGTTGGTCTGGAATGCGATGCCGTCGATCACGCCGATGATGTCGGCGATCTTGCGGGATGCCTCGGAGATGCCGCCCATGGTCTGAACCACGTCGGCCACCACCATGCCGCCCTGGCGCGCCACGTCCGCCGCCCCAGCGGCCAGCTGGCTCGCCAGCCGCGCGTTGTCGGCGTTCTGCGTCACGGTGGTCGTGAGTTCCTCCATCTGGCTGGCCGTTTCCTCCAGCGTGCTGGCCTGCTCCTCGGTGCGCTGCGACAGGTCGATGTTGCCCTGCGCGATCTGGCTGCTGCTGTCGGCCACGGCGTGCGCGCCCGACACGACCTCGCCGACCACCCCGCGCAGGTTGCCGCTCATCTCGGACATCGCCCGCAGCAGCTGGCCCACCTCGTCGCGCGAGGTCGACTGCAGCTCCACAGTGAGGTCGCCGTCCGCGACACGGCGCGACGCGTGCACCGCGCGCTGCAGCGGCAGCGTGATGCCGCGCGTGATCCACAAGCCCAGCACCAGTCCCGCGACGAGCACGGCGGCCATGACGCCGCCCATCACCAGCAGCATGGTGCGCTCCTGTGCCGCCGCCTCCTGCGCCACGCGAGCGCTCTCCTTCGCCGCCTGCGCCTGCAGCGAATCCACGATGGCCTCCAGCTTGTCGTCCAGCGGTCGGTCCTTGCCGCGCACCAGGCCGTCCACGACCTGGCTGCTGGCGAGATTGCCGATCTCGAACCGCTTCAGCGCCGCCTGGTACTGCTGTCCCAGCTCGGCGTGGAGCCGGCGCGCGTCGCCCACGGCGGCCAGGTCGATGCCGAGGTCCTTCATCGCCCGTTCCACCTCGTCGAGGTCCTTGAAGACCATCCCGGCGCGCTTTTCAAGGGCCGCCAGGTAGCGCCCATGGTCGGCTGCCTCATGCCCGCGCAACAGGATGTTCTTCCATTCCTGGACCTCGATCTTGAAGGCGACGGCCGCCGCGCGCGCCGCGTCGACGGCGGCGGCAGAACGTTGCTCGCGCCGCAGTGCATCGGCCGCCCGCTCATGTTCGTCCAGCAGCGAATGCACGCCGTAACCGCCGACGAACAGCATGCCGGCCAGCAGCGCGGCGACCAGCACGAACAGCTTGGTGGAAATCTTCAATCCGGAAAACATGGCGCCCCTTTGGCTTGTTAGTTCACGCCATGAACGTTACCGGGTGTAAGCCGGATTTTGATGACAGTCTTCCGGGGCCCGCGGGGCCCGGCCAAGCCTTCGGACGCACCAGAATCTGTCGTTGTACATGGATCAACGGTCGCCAGCGACAGACCAATGGCCGTCTGCGCACCAGCCGGGTGCGGACACCGCAACCGGGACAGCTGTTCCTCAGGCCGCCCAGCGGTTCTTCCGAGCCGCCGGACGGGCGCTTCGTGGTGCAAGGAACACCACGCTACGGCTCGTGCCGAGGCCTCACTGGGCGGTCCACCCGCCCCCGAGCGACCTGTACAACTGCACCTGGTTCTGCAGCCGTGAAAGCCGCACCTGCACCAGCGCCTGTTGCGCGGTGAACAGCGAGCGCTGCGCGTCCAGCAAGTCCAGGTAGCTGGCCACGCCGTTCTCGTAGCGCAGGCGGGCGAGACGAAAGCGCACCGACTCGGCCTCGACCACGCGGGCTTGCGCCGCCAGCTGGTCGCCGAAGGTCGCGCGGCCGGCCAGCGCATCGGAGACGTCGCGGAAGGCCTGCTGGATCGCACGCTCGTACTGCGCCACCGCGATGTCGCGCAGGGCTTGCGCCGACGCCAGCCCGGCGCGGTTGCGGCCGGCATCGAAGATCGGCTGCAGCAGGTTCGGCGCGATCGTGTAGCCCCAGGAGCCGCCCTTGAACAGGCCGGTGAGCTCGCTGCTCGCGGTGCCGATGCCGGCGGTGAGCGAAATGCGCGGGAAGAAGGCGGCGCGCGCCGCGCCGATGTTGGCGTTGGCCGCGATCAGCTGCTGCTCCGCCTGGCGGACGTCCGGACGGCGCACCAGCACTTCCGACGGCACTCCCGCGGGCAGGTCGGGCAGGCGCACGCCTTCAGTGGTGATGCCGACCTGGAACTCGGGCGACACGCCCTCCCCGAGCAACAACGCCAGCGCATTCAGGTCGAGCGCGCGCTGCCGCTGCAACTGCGCCAGCGTGGCGCGCGCGCTTTCGGCGAGCGACTGCGCCAGGCGGGCATCGATCTCCGACGAGGCGCCGGCCTCGAAGCGCAGCCGCGTCAGGCGCAGCGATTCCTCGCGCGTGGCGAGCGTTTCGCGCGTCAACGCCAGCAGTTCCTCGTCCGCCGCCAGGCTGAGCCAGGTGTTGGCGACGCTCGCCACCAGTGCGACCTGCGCCGCCTTGCGGCCTTCCTCCGTCGCGAGGTACTGGGCCAGCGCGACCTCGCTCAGGCTGGCGATGCGGCCGAAGAAATCGATCTCCCAGGCACTGAGGCCCAGGTTGACCGACAGCGACGTCGCCTGGTCCCCCGTGATCGGGCTCGGCGCGCGCGAGGCGGTGGCGCTGACGCCCACCGTGGGCAGCCGGTCCGCGTTGCGGATGTCGTACTGCGCGCGCGCCTGCGCGATGTTGAGCACCGCGACGCGCAGGTCACGGTTGTTGCGCAGGGCCCGCTCGATCAGCGAGCGCAGCGTGGCGTCGCCGAAGAACTGCTCCCAGCCCAGGTCGGCGGCGGCCATGCCCCCGGTGGCGCCCGGGTAGGGGAAGGCCTGCGGCACGGGCGGCTCGGGGCGCTCGTACTTCGGCATCATCGAACAGCCCGCGGCCAGCAGCGCGGCGGCCAGCGGCGTGAGGATCCTCATGCGGTAGCTCATACCTGGTCTCCCGCGGTGGCGCCCGGGGGCAGCTCGCGATCGTATTCGTGCGTGCTCAGCTTGCGCTGCCGCTCGCTGCCCTTGAAGTAGCCGCGCACCACGACGAAGAAGATGGGAACGAAGAAGATGGCCAGGCCGGTGCCGGTCAGCATGCCGCCGATCACGCCGGTGCCGATGGCGCGCTGGCTGGCGGAGCCCGCGCCGGTGGCGATGGCCAGCGGCAGCACGCCCAGGCCGAAGGCCATCGAGGTCATGATGATCGGACGGAACCGCAGGTGCGCCGCCGCCAGCGCCGACTCCACCACGCCCTTGCCCTGCGCCTGCAGGTCCTTGGCGAACTCGATGATCAGGATGGCGTTCTTGGCGGACAGCCCGATGATGGTGATCAGCCCCACCTGGAAGTAGACGTCGTTGGCGTAGCCGCGCAACAGCGTCGCCAGCAGCACGCCCAGCACGCCGAGCGGCACCACCAGGATCACCGCCAGCGGGATCGACCAGCTTTCGTATAGCGCCGCCAGGCACAGGAACACCGCCAGGATGGCGAAGCCGTAGAGGATCAGCGCCTGCGCGCCGGCCAGCTTCTCCTCGCGCGACTGCCCGGTCCATTCGTAGCCGAAGCCCTGCGGCAATTGCCCCGCCAGCCGCTCCATCTCGGTCATCGCCGCGCCGGTGCTGAAGCCCGGCGCCGGCGCGCCGGAGATGCGCATCGCGGGGTAGCCGTTGTAGCGCACGGTCTGCATCGCGCCGTTGACCCAGCGCGTCGTGGCGAACGCCGACAGCGGCACCGGCTTGCCCTGGTTGCTGATCGCGTTCAGGCGCAGCAGGTCCTCCGGCTGCATGCGCGCCGGCGCGTCGGCCTGCACCACCACCCGCTGCAGCCGGCCGCGGTTGGGGAAGTCGTTGACGTAGGAGGAACCGAGCGCGGTGGACAGCGTGCTGTTGATCGCATCGAAGCCCACGCCGAGCGCGTTGGCCTTGTCGCGGTCGATGTCCAGCTGCAGCTGCGGTGCGTCTTCCAGGCCGTCCGGGCGCACCTGCGCCAGCACCTTGCTCTGCGCGGCCAGCCCCAGCAGCTGGTTGCGCGCGGCGATCAGCGCCTCGCGGCCGTTGCCGCCGCGGTCCTGCAGCCGGAAGGTGAAGCCCGATGCCGTGCCCAGTTCGGGGATCGGCGGCGGGCTGAGCGGGAAGATGAAGGCATCGCGGATGCCGGACAACGCACCGAACGCGCGGCCGGCCAGCGCCTGCGCGGATTGCGAGTCGTCTTCGCGCTGGTCCCAGTCCTTCAGCGTCACGAAGGCCAGCGCCGCGTTCTGGCCCTGTCCCGAGAAGGAGAAGCCCAGCACGCTCACCATGCTCTGCACTTCAGGCTGCTTGAGCACCCAGGCCTCCACCTGCTCCATCACCTTGCTGGTGCGCTCCACGGTGGCGCCCGGCGGCAGCTGCACGTTGACCAGCATGTTGCCCTGGTCTTCCTGCGGCAGGAAGGAGGTCGGCAGGCGGGTGTAGATGAGCGCGGCGACTGCCGCGATCACGCCGTACAGGATCAGGTAGCGCGGCGCGCGCTTGAGCATGCGCGCCACCAGCCCTTCGTAGCCATGGGCCGTGCGCTGGAACACGCGGTTGAAGGCGCCGAAGAAGCCGCGCTTCTCGTGGTGGTGGCCGGCTTCCACCGGCTTGAGCAGCGTCGCGCACAGCGCCGGCGTCAGCGACAGCGCCATGAAGGCGGAGAAACCGATCGAGGCCACCATGACCGCGGCGAACTGCCGGTAGATGTTGCCGGTGGAACCGGCGAAGAAGGCCAGCGGCACGAACACCGAGATCAGCACCACCGTCACGCCGATGATGGCGCCCGAGATCTGCCCCATCGCCTTGCGCGTCGCCTCGCGAGGCGGCAGGCCCTCGTGGCTCATGATCCGCTCGACGTTCTCCACCACCACGATGGCGTCGTCCACCACGATGCCGATCACCAGCACCATGCCGAACATCGTCAGCACGTTGATCGAGAAGCCCAGCGCCAGCAGCGCCGCGAAGGTGCCGAGCAGCGCCACCGGCACCACCAGCGTCGGGATGATGGTGTAGCGCCAGTTCTGCAGGAACAGGAACATCACCAGGAACACCAGCGCCACCGCCTCCAGCAGCGTGACGACCACCTGCGAGATCGAGATGCGGACGAAGCGCGAGCTGTCGTACGGGATCTCCCATTTCACCCCGCTCGGGAAATACGGCGCCAGCTCGCCCATGCGCTTGCGGATGGCCGTCGCCGTTTCCAGCGCGTTGCCGCCGGGGGCGAGCTGCACGCCGATGCCGGTGGACGGCCTGCCGTTCAGGCGCGCCGAGGTGGCGTAGTTCTGCGCGTTCAACTCCACCCGGGCCACGTCGCGCAGGCGCACGGTGGAGCCGTCGGGGCTGGCGCGCAGCACGATGTTCTGGAACTGCTCCACCGTCGCGAGCTGGCCGTTGACCACCACGGTCGCCGCGATGCCCTGCCCCGCCACGTTGGGCAATTCACCGATGGAGCCGGAGGAGACCTGCGCGTTCTGCGCGCGGATCGCCGCCGTCACTTCCGCGGACGACATGTTGAAGCCGACCAGCTTTTCCGGATCGATCCAGACGCGCATGGCGGCCTCGGTGCCGAACAGCTGCGCCTGGCCGACGCCGGGAACGCGCTGGATCTCCGGCAGCACGCTGCGCGAGGCGTAGTCGCCCAGGTCCACCGGCGTGATCTTGGGATCGTCGGAGGACAGGATGGTGAACAGCAGGAAGTTGGAGCGCGACTTCTCGACCCGCACGCCCTGCTGCGTCACCGCGGCGGGCAGGCGCGGGGTGGCGCGGGAGAGGCGGTTCTGCACGTCCACCTGCGCCAGGTCGGCGTTGGTCCCGGGCTGGAAGCTCAGCGTGATCTGGCCGCTGCCGTTGGCCTGCGTCACCGACTCCATGTAGATGAGGCCGGGCGATCCGTTCATCTCCTGTTCGATGACGCTGATGACGCTCTCCTCCAGCGTCCGCGCGGAAGCGCCGGGATAAGCGGCGGACACCACGATGGCGGGCGGCGCGCTGCCCAGCACGATGATGAACAGCGCGATCACCCACGCGAAGATGGGGCGGTCGATGAAGAACTTGGCCATGCGTCAGCGCCTCAGCTCTTGGCCTGGGAAGCGGCGGGCGCGGCGGGTGTGGCCGACCACGGCACCGGCTTGACCGGCGCGCCGGGGCGCAGCTTCTGGAAGCCGTCCACCATCACCTGCTCGCCCGGCTGCAGGCCGCTGAGCACCACCCACTTGCCGTTCTGCGAACCGCCCACCTTGATGGGCCGCGGGCTCACCTTGCCGTCGCTCGCGACGACCATCACCGTGTCTCCTTGCGGCGAGCGGGTCACGGCCTGCTGGGGCAGCAGCATGGCATTGGATGCGGTGGCCTGCTCCAGCCGGACGCGCACGTACATGCCCGGCAGCAGCATGGCGCGCGGGTTCGGCACTTCCGCCCGCAGCATCACCTGGCCGGTGGCCTGGTCGACGCTGAGGTCGGCGAACAGCAGCTTGCCCGGCTGCGGATGCTCGGTGCCATCCTCCAGGATCACGCGCACCTGCGCGCCGTCGCCGCCGGCGCGCTTCAGGCGGCCCTGCTCGAGGGAGCGGCGCAGGTTCATCACCTCGCCGACCGGCTGCGTGAAGTTCACGTACAGCGGGTCGATCTGCTGCACCACCGCCAGCGGCGTCGCCTCGCCCTGCCCGACCAGCGCACCCTCGGTCACCAGCGAGCGGCCGATGCGGCCGGAGATCGGCGCGGTCACCGACGCGTAGCCCAGGTTGATCTCGGACGTGCGCACCGCCGCGCGCGCGGCGGCGACGTCGGCTTCGGCCTGCTTCTGCGCGGCCACGGCGTTGGCGTATTCCTGCTTGCTGATGGCGTTGGCTTCCACCAGCGGCGCATAGCGCTGCGCCAGGGCGGTGGCCGCGCCGGCGTTGGCCTGGGCGCGGGCGAGTTGCGCCTGGGCGCTGGCGTTGGCCGCGGCATAGGGCGCCGCGTCGATGCGGTACAGCGCCTGGCCGGCGCGCACGTCGCTGCCTTCGCGGAACAGGCGCCGCTGCACGATGCCGGCCGCGCGGGCGCGCACCTGCGCCACGCGCGACGGCTCCAGCCGCCCCGGCAACTCGGTCACGAGGCCGACATCACCGGTGGCGACCGTGACCACGCCCACTTCGGGCGGCGGCGGCGCTGCGGCCCCCGCGGCCGGCGCCTTGCCGGAGCCCTGGCCGCAGGCGGCGAGGACGGCGCAGAGCAGGAGGGAGGGAATGGACCATGCAGGAACCTGCGGCACGCGAGCAGCCATGGATTGGGTGTCTTGAAGATGGGTGGGACGGCCCCGCGACGGCGGACCGGCGGAAGACCCGGAGTATATACATACAAGTGTGAATGTATACTGACGGGGTCATGGTCCGCCGCTCCAAGGAAGACGCCCTCGCCACGCGACAGCAGCTGCTGGACGCGGCGGAGCACGTGTTCCTGGCCCAGGGCGTGGCCGGCACCTCGCTGAACGACATCGCGGTGGCCGCCGGCACCACCCGCGGCGCCATCTACTGGCACTTCAAGGACAAGGCGGACCTCTTCAACGCGATGATGGACCGCGTCGCGATGCCGATGCAGCAAGCCCTGGCATTGGTCGACCGCGCCGACGAGGCCGACCCCCTGCCTGGACTGAAGAAGGCCCTGCGTTCCGCATTACGCCAGACGGTCACCGACCCTCAGACCCGCCGGGTCTTCGAGGTGGCCACGCACATGGTCGAGTACGTGGACAGCCTCTGCGCGGTGCGCGAGCGCCACTTGCGGGTGCGCGAGCAGTGGACGCAACGCTTCCGGCACGTCCTGCTCAAGAGCGCGGCGGCGCGCGGGGTGCGGCTGGCCATTCCTTCCACGGCCGCCGCGCACGGCCTGCACGCCCTCATGGACGGCCTGGTGCAGAACTGGCTGCTGGAACCGGCGGCCTTCGACCTGGAGTCGACCGGGATGAAAGCCGCCGACGCCTTCCTGCGCGGCGTCGGGCTGGAGTAGCGATCGGTCGAGGCGCCTTGCTGGGGTTCCTGCGTCACCCCAGCCTACGGCTTGGCCTTGGCGACGGCCGCCTTGCGTTCGGCCGCGGCTTCCCTTTCGGCCGCCCGCATGCTCTCGACCTTCTCCACCTTCGCCAGGCGGATCGCCGCCTCGCGGGCCGACTTGGCGGTCTTGACGCAGCGGTCCCGGGTCGCGCCCTTGAGGTCGTCGCACTTCTCGCGGGCCACGTCGTACTCGGCCTCCGCCTTGACGTTGCGAGCTTCCTGCGTGCTGTCCGGGCTGGGCCGGTACTCGGCTTCCAGCTCCGCCTTGGCGATCTTCTCCCGTGCCTTCGCTTCCGTGGTGCACAGCTCCGCCGCCCGCCCCTTCTGGGTGTCGCACGCCTTGCGCTCGCTCCTGGCGACGGCCTCGATCTTCTGCTGTGCGGCCTTGAAGGCCTGCTTGCTCATCGCGGGGGCGTCGGCGGCCCAGGCGGCCAAGCCAAAGGCGGCCAAAACGGTGAAGGTTGCCAGGGGGGCCAGATGTCGTTGAACGCGAGGGGTCATGGTGGGGGAGTGTGCGGTGCCTCGGTCCTGCCCGCAGCGCGGCAGCGCAGTCCACCGGCGTCAGAGCCGGAGTCGCTGCGGCGTAGGCCCCGGACTACGACACCAGCGCAGCCTGCAATGGGCGCACGCGCTCCTCCACGTAGTAGCCGCCGTACTCCGTATAGCGCAGGAAGGGCCGCCCGCAGCGCACGCACTGCCAGACGTCGCAGCGGTTGTACGGGAAGAAGGCAGGCGCGATGGGCGCCTCGGCGGACCAGCTGTTCGTGCCGCCCGGGTGGTGCTCCGCGAGCGTCGGGTCCTCCACGCCGGGTTGCCGCAGCGTGGCCACCTTGCGCAATTGCTTCGCGTCGAAGGTCGCGGACAGCGCTTCCCACCCGCGTGAGCGCAGCGAGGCGCAGGCGGTGCACGGCTGGTCGGGGTGGGCCGCCGCCAGCGCCTTCAGGGCCCCGGCGTCGAGGAAGGGAACATCTGCTGCCATGCGGCCATTCTCACCGCAACCGGTGTACGCTGGCGCCATGAGCCACGATCCGCACGACCACCATCACGACCACGACCACGACCCCGCCAACGAGGCGAAGTGGAAGCACGACGGGGTGCGGGTGATCGCCGGCAACCAGCTCGACCCCAACACGGCGCAGACGCCGGGCATGGACCGCAAGGCCGCCATCAACTTCGCCCGCGTCGGCGCGCAGAAGCTCTGGGCCGGCACCGTCACCATCCACGCCAACGCCAAGACCGGCGCCCACCACCATGGGCACCTGGAAAGCGTCATCTACGTGGTCAAGGGGCGCGCGCGCATGCGCTGGGGCGAACACCTGGAGTTCACCGCGGAGGCCGGGCCCGGCGACTTCATCTACGTGCCGCCGTACGTGCCGCACCAGGAGATCAACGCCAGCGCCACCGAAGTGCTGGAATGCGTCCTGTGCCGCAGCGACGGGCAGGCCGTCGCGGTCAACCTGGACATCGAGCCGGTGGAAAAGCCGGAGCAGGTGCTGTGGGTCGATCCCACCCATCCGCAGGGCGGCGTGTAGGCTCGGCGCCTCAGCCCGCCAGCAAGCCCAGTTCGCGCAAGCGCTGCGCCAGCCCCGTGGCGAAGGCCTCGTAGCCCTGCGCATTGGCGTGGATCGCATCGGAGCGCAGGGCCGGGTCGCTCAGCACCTTCGACCATCCGCCCCCATGCAGCGGCAGCTCCAGTTCCGCCGCCAGCTCCTCGTACATCGCGTGGTCGCCGAGCGAACGCGCCGCCGCTGCCAGGGCACTGGCTTCCGGGATGCCGACCAGCACGACCTGCGCGCCGGCGTCGCGTGCCTGCCGGCAGATGCCGCGGATGTTGGCGCGGGTGCTGTCCGGCGCGACGCGGCGCAGGAAGTCGTTGCCGCCGATGCTCACCAGCACCAGCGCCGGCGCGTGTTGCTGCAGCAGGTCCGGCAGGCGTGCCAGCGCCGCAGCCGACGTGTCGCCGGGCACGCCGGCGTTGACCACCGTCCAGCCCGTCAGCGCGGCGAGCACGGTGGGATAGCTGGCCTGCGGCGATGCGCCGGTGCCGAAAGTGATGGAGTCGCCCAGCGCCAGCACGGTGGCGCCCGCCGGCAGCGGCGCCAGCCTGGCCGCCTTGCGGCCGCAAGCGGCCAGCGCCGGCGCCAGGAGCGCGGCCAGGAAGCCGCGCCGCCGCATCACTGCGGCTCGATCTTCGCGTCCTTGATGGCCTTGGCCCACTTGGCCGTCTCGAGCCGGGTGCGCTGCGCCAGGGCCTCGGGCGTGCCGGGTTCGACGGCGAAGCCGATCGGCGCGAACTTGTCCTGCAGTTCCTTGCTGGCGGCCGCCGCGTTGACGGCCTGGTTCAGCTTGGCGACCATGTCGGGCGGCGTGCCGGCCGGCGCGAAGACGGCGAAATAGGCGATCAACTCATAGTCCGTCAGGCCGAGCGCCTCGTTGACCGTCGGCAGCTCCGGAATCGCCGGCGAGCGCTGCTTCGAGGTCACCGCCAGCCCGCGGATCTTGCCGCCCTTGACCTGCGGCAGCATCACCGCGAAGTCCGCCGTGAACATCATCACCTGGCCGCCGATCAGGTCCGTCATCGCCGCCGGGCCGCTCTTGTACGGCACGTTCGTCATCTGGATGCCGGTCATGCTGGCGAGCATCTCGGAGGACACCAGCTGCGAGGTGCTGGCGCTGGCGAAGGTCACGTTGCCCGGCTTGGACTTGGCCAGCGCCACGAAGTCGCGCAGGTTCTTCGCCGGCACGTCGTTGTTCACGGCCACGATCAGCGGCACGGAACCCATGTACGCCACCGGGGCGAAGGCCGTGTCCTGGTTGTAGGGCAGTTGCTTCATCAGGCTTTTCAGCGCGGCATTGGTGCTGTTGGTGCCGATGAGGATCGTGTAGCCGTCCGGCGCGGCCTTGGCGACTTCCGCCGCGCCGAGCATGCCGTTCACGCCGGGCTTGTTCTCGATGATGATGGGCTGGCCCAGCGTCTTGGCCATTTCGTTGGCGAAGGCGCGGCCGATCTGGTCGGTGGCGCTGCCGGCGGCGAACGGCACGACCGCCCGGATCGGCTTGGTCGGATACGCCTGCGCGAAGGCAGGCGAGGACAGCATGGCGGCGGTCGCGAGGACGGCCAGGGACAGGAAAGTACGGCGCACGGTGGTCTCCAGGGGTTGCGGCCCGGATTGTAGGGGCCGCAACCGCCGGGGCGCGCAGTGCGGCTCAGCGGCGCCGGGCAGCGGCCGCGGCGGCGATGTGCGGCGGCAGCCGCCTGAGCATCCAGCGGATGGCCAGCGGCACCAGCACGATGTCGTCGATGGCGCCGACGAAGGGGATGAAGTCCGGCACCAGGTCGATCGGCGACAGCACGTAGAGCGCCAGCAGGCCGGTGCCCAGCTTCAGCCAGCCGGGCGACCCCGGATGGCGCAGCGCGGCCCACAGCTGCAGCGCATCGCCGCGCAGCACCGTCCAGAGCAGGGTCACACGTTTGAGCATCGCGCCATTCCTTTGCGGGTGGCCCCGGGACGGGGCCTTGCGCACGGTACATGGGTTCGGCGCGGCCCGCTGCAAGAGCCGGGGCGGCGGGGTTACATTGCGCCGTCGACAACACGCCCCGCACCGGTGAAATTACACAAGCTCCACCCTGCCGCCCTGGCACTGATGCTGCTGGTCCTGGCGGCGCTGGCCTTCGAGTTCGGCTGGCGCTGGCGCCACGAATTGCTCAAGCCGCAGGCGCCCTCGCCCGACGAGGCCTTTGCCGCCGAAGTGCGGGCGCTGCCCGCGGACGGCAAGTCGTCTGCGACGGGTGTGTACCTGCGCACGCGCTGGGCCTGGCTGCGCAGCGTCGGGCCCGAGCTGGTGTTCGCGGGCGAGTGCGACAACGTGGACGCGCGCTGGTTCGGGCCGCGCCGCCTGGTCATCGAGTGCGAGCTGCGCGCGGGCGAGCCGCGGCTGCTGCAGCCGCTGGTGCGCGACGTGGCGATCGAGCTGGTGGTGCAGCGCCGCTTCGCGCGGCGAGCGGCGCCTCAGGCGCGCCGCACCGTCATCGCCAGCAGGTGGAACGACAGGGCCTTGCCGTGGGCGTCGAGATTGAGCGAATCGTTCACGCCGCCATCGAGCACGTCGTCCAGCACGAAGTTCATGGCGCCGAGTTTCGGCAGCACGTAGCGCAGCACCTGCGACGGCTGCCGGTGCGCGAAATGGCGCGCCACGGCTTCCGGCGTCACCTGCTCCACCAGCAGCGCGAAGTCTTCCGGGCGATAGGCGACCAGGCTGATGTTGATGCGGTTGCCCTTGTCTCCGGTGCGCGCGTGGGCCAGGTCGTAGAGCGGGATGTCTCGCATGCGCCGTCCCCTACACCAGTTCGAAGCGCGCCGGCGCCAGCTCGCGCGGCAGCAGGCAGGAGCGGCTGGACAGGCGTTGCCGCTTGCTGCCGCGGGCGCCGCCGCCGCCGGCCGGCCCGCAGGTCCACAGCGCCGTCACCTCGCGCAGCAGCCGGTCGATCGCGCCCTGCGATGCGTGCCTGGCCGCAACCCGCAGGCGCACGTCCGTCGCCGCGCCGCGCGCCACGCCGTCGAGCATGCGGTTGCCGTCGTCGCCGAAGATGCTGGCCACGCCGATCAGGTCGCAGCGCAGGGCGAGTTCGCCGCCCAGGCGCTTGCGCAGGATGTCCATCGCCAGCCGCGCGCGCGCTTCCGCATTCGGTCCCGCATACGAGATCTCGGCTTCGCCCAGCCAGCCGCCGTCGAAGAACGCCAGCGCCTTGAGCGTCGGCGTGCGCGGGTGGCCCTTCACGCCGTCCAGCCGGACCCGGTCGGGTCCCACCTGCGTGACGTTCGCTTGCGTGATGTCCGCGACGACGTCCGGCGTCAGGTAGCCAGCGGGGTCGTGCACTTCGTACAGCAGTTGTTCCTTCACCGTGCGGCAGTCGACCACCCCGCCGGTGCCGCCCGGCTTGGTGACCACGCAGCTGCCGTCGCCGGCGACTTCCGCGATCGGGTAGCCGACGTTCTCCAGCCCCGCGACGTCCTTGCGCCCGGGGTCGGCGAAATAGCCGCCGGTGACCTGTGCGCCGCATTCCAGCAGGTGGCCGGCCATGGTGGCGCCAGCCAGCGCGTCCCAGTCGTCCGCGGCCCAGCCGTGGTGCGCCAGGGCCGGCCCGAGCACCAGCGACGGATCCGCCACTCGACCCGTCACCACCACCTGCGCGCCGGCGCGGATGGCGGCGGCGATCTCCATCGCGCCCTGGTAGGCGTTGGCGCAGACGAAGCGTTCGGCATCGAAGCCCCCCTCCAGGTGCGCGCGCATGAGCGACTGGCCGCGCGCGTCCGAGAGGTCGTCGCCCTCCACCACCGCCACGCGCGGCGCGGGCAGGTTCAACTGCGCGGCGAGGCGGCGGATCACGCCGGCGGCGCCGCGCGGATTGGCGGCGCCGAAGTTGCCGACGATGGTGATGCCGTGGCGCAGGCAGTCCGCCAGCACCGGCTCGAGCTCCTGCACCAGCGCGGGCTCGTAGCCCAGGGCGGGGTCGGAGCGGCGCGCCAGGTGCTGCAGCGCCAGCGTGCGCTCGGCCAGGTTCTCGAAGATCAGCGCGGCCGGCCCGCCCCGCTCCACCAGCGTGCGGACCACCGGCGCGGCGGCATCCACGCGGTCACCGGAAAACCCGGCGCCGCAACCGATCGCTATCGCATCCATGCGAAAGGTCCCGGTGCGGCTACTCGGCGGCGATCTTGCGCTCGCGCACAATGGCACCCCACTTGGTGGACTCCTTCGTCATGAAGGCGGTGAGTTCCGCGCGCGAAGTCGGATGCGGCGTGAGGCCGAGCTTGGTGAGGGCGTCGCGCACTTCCGGATCGCGCAGCACCTTCACGATCTCCTGGTTCCAGCGGTCGAGAATGGGCGCCGGCGTCTTGGCCGAGGCGACGAAGGCATACCAGTTCAGCGCCTCGAAACCGGGGTAGCCCGATTCCGCCACCGTGGGGATGTTGGGCATGTACGACGGCCGCGTCAGGCCGGTGGTCGCCAGCGGCGTCAGCTTGCCGGTCTCGAGGTGCGGCAGCGCCGTCGGCGGCGCGGCGAAGTAGCCGGTGAAGCGGCTGGCCAGCAGGTCCTGCATGGCCGGGGCGCCGCCCTTGTACGGCACGTGCAGCATGTCGGCCTTGATCTGCAGCGCGAACAGCTCGCCGGTCAGGTGCGAGGCCGAGCCCGAGCCGGTGGAGGCGAAGCTGACGGCGTCCTTCTGCTTGCGCGCGGCGGCGACGAAGTCGGCCAGCGTCTTGATGCCGGAATTGGAGTTGACGACCAGCACGTTCGGGAAGTACACGCCGCCGGACAGGGGCGCGAGGTCCTTGAACGGGTCGTACGGCAACTTCATCATGTGCGGCGCGATCGTCAGCGGGCCGATCGAACCCAGCAGGATCATCGAGCCGTCGGCGGGGCCGTTCGCCACCAGCTGGTGCGCGATGTTGCCGCCGGCGCCCGCCTTGTTGTCGACGATGATCGTCTGGCCGATGTTCTCGCCCAGCTTCTTGGCCATCAGGCGGGCGGCGGCATCGGCGGCGCCGCCGGGCGCGAAACCGACCATCATGGTCACTGCCTTCTTCGGCGGGAAGTCCTGCGCGAGGGTGGGGACGGTGGCGATCGTCGCGGCCGAGGCCACGAGGGCCCAGCGCAACCAGTGGCGTTTGTTCATGGTGTTGTCTCCTGCGTTTTGCGAATCCGGCATTGTGCCGTCTTTGCTCACGCCGGCGCTGCCAGTGCGGGCGGCCGCCGCTGGCTCCACGGCGCAATGGCTTCGAACGCGCGCGCCAGCGCCAGCACCGGCAGGTCGGCGCGCGCCGGGCCGGCGAGCTGCATGCCCATGGGCAGGCCGCGGGCGTCGAAGCCGACCGGAACGCTCACCACCGGCAGCCCGGCCAGCGTGAACGGCGCCACGATCTCCATCCAGCGGTGGTAGGTGTCCATCGGAACGCCGGCGATGGACTGCGGCCAGCGCAGCTGCGCATCGAAGGGGAAGACCTGCGCGCTCGGCGCGGCGAGGTAATCGAAGCGGTCGAACAGGTCGAGGAAAGCACGGTACACCGCCGAGCGCAGCACCGATGCTTCCTGCAGTTGCGCCCCGGTGAGCTGCAGGCTTTGCTCCACTTCCCACTGCGCTTCCGGCTTCATGCGGGCCCGCAGTTCCGTCTGCGCATAGATGGCCTTGAGCTTGCCGCCCGTCAGCATCTGGCGCAGCCGCAGCCACGCGGTCCACGCCGCATCGCGCGGCACGCCGAGCGTGCAGGGCTCCACGGAATATCCGGCCTGCTGCAGCTGGCGCAAGCCGCTCTCGCAGAGCTCGCGGATGCCAGGCTCCAGCGGCAGGTCGGGCCAGAGGCTGCCGAGCCAGCCGATGCGCTTGCCGGGCTTCACGCCGATGGGATCGGCCGCCGCGGCATCGGGCAGGGCATCCGCCAGCGACAGGGGCGCGCGGGCGTCCCAGCCGCCCAGGGTGCAGAGCAGCCGAGCCACGTCTTCGGTGGTGCGGGCCATCGGACCCTCGGTGCCGAGCTGGGCGTAGAACAAGTCCTCGGCGGGCACCGCCGGCACGCGCCCGCGCGAAGGACGAAAGCCGACCACGTTGTTGAAGGCAGCGGGGTTGCGCAGCGAGCCCATGAAGTCGCTGCCGTCCGCCACGGGCACCATGCCGAGCGCCAGCGCGACGGCCGCGCCGCCGCTGCTGCCGCCAGCCGACCTGTCCGGCTGCCACGCATTGCGCGTGAGGCCGAAGACCTCGTTGAAGGTATGCGAGCCCAGGCCGAATTCCGGCGTGTTGGTCTTGCCGATGACGATGGCGCCAGCGCGTTTCATGCGCTGCACGAACAGGGCGTCCGAACGCGCGATGCGCATCCCGACCGCCGTCGAACCCTGCGTGGTGGGCAGGCCTTCGGCATCGCTCAGGTCCTTCACCGCGATCGGAAAGCCGTGCATCCACCCCGGCGGCTCGCCGCGCGCCAGGGCGGCGTCGCGCGCATCCGCTTCCCGCAGCAGGGCATCGGCGTCGCGCAGCGAAACGATGGCGTTGTGCAATGGGTTGAGCGCGGCGATGCGGTCGAGCGACGCCCGCATCAGCTCGCGGCTCGATATCTCGCGTGCCGCGATGCGACGCGACAGCGCGCCGGCGTCGAGCGCCAGCAGTTCGTCTGCGTTCAAGGTTTCTCCAGGTCCGGGCCAACGGTCATCTTGCCGCAGCCCGGTCCCGGATGCAGCCGGGTGTTTCCCGACCGCCCGCCTCAGGACCCGAGGACCTGCGCCTCGGCAGGATCGAGCAGGTGCCGCACCTGCCCAGCCAGCGAGCCGAACACCCTGGTGGCCAGGCTCTTGCCCTCGTCGCCGAAGACGATGCGGTCGCAGCCGAATTCACGCGCCGCCCGGGCGATGGTTTCGGCGCTTCGCCCCACCAGCACGCTGCTGGTGAACGGGACTCCGGCTTTGGCCAGGAGGCCCTCGGCGAACTGCAGGTCTTCCGCGCCGGCCTGGGACTGCAGCCGGTGCAGCTCCTGCGTCCCGAAGAACATCGCAACATCGCCCGACAACCGCGGCTGCACCCGCAGCAAGCGCACGCCGATGGGCTCCGCGCGATGCAGCGCCACGACCTCGGCCACGGCCGAACGCGTGCGCGCCTCATTGGACGGATCGATGGGGATCAGCACTTGTCTCATGGCAACTCCTCAGGCAGCAGGCTGGTTGGCGGTGACCGGCTCGGAGACGCGCCCCATCCACTTGCCGACCGCCACCACGGTCGCAGCGCCCAGAGCGGGCAGGATGTTGTGCAGGGAATGGTGCTTCTCGACGAAATCGTGGAGCGCGGGGTCCGTCAGCGTCATCTCGCCGGCAACCCAGCCCAGGAGCGCGGCGCCGATGGTGATGATCACCGGGAAGCGATTCATCAGTTTCAGGATGAGGGTGCTGCCGAAGATGATCAGCGGAATGCTGATCACCAGGCCGAACACCAGCAAGGGCACGTTGCCCTTGGCCGCGGCGGCGACCCCGATCACGTTGTCCAGGCTCATCACCAGATCGGCTATGACGATGGTCTTGATCGCCGAGGCCAGGTTCGAGTGGCCCTCCATCTCTTCCTCGCCGTCATCGCCCTTGAGCAGGCCGACGCCGATCCACAGCAGCAGCGCCGCGCCCACCAGCTTGAGGTAGGGCTGCGTGAGCAGATAGACGGCGAAGAAGGTCAGGACGACGCGCAGCAGGATCGCGCCGACCGAGCCGAAGATGATCGCCTTCTTCTGCTGCCGCGGCGGCAGCGAGCGGCAGGCCAGCGCGATGACCACCGCATTGTCGCCGGACAGCACGATGTTGATCAGGATGATCTGGGACAGCGCGATCCAGAACTCCGGACTCGAGAGGAAGGCCATGGGTGTCTCCTAGCTTCTTGGGTTTCGGGGACCGTGTGGTCCCGATGCCCCGAGGCTAGGAGTGCGCGCTGACAGGAGCCCGGTGTTCCGCTGTCGGCTGCTTGAACGCGAGCTGTCGGCCAGCTTACGGCGCCGGGCTGCCGTCCCGTCGCGGCCGGAAGAACACGCTGAAGGTGTTGCCCACCCCGTCGACGTCTTCCTCCAGCGAGATCCGGGCGCCGTGCAGCGTGGCGATCTCGCTGACGATGGCCAGTCCGAGGCCGCTGCCGTCTTCGTGCGTGCCCAGCAGGCGATGGAAGCGTTCGAAAATGCGCTGCCGCTCGGCCACCGGGATGCTGGGGCCGTCGTCGCTGATGGCCAGGCCGTACTGGCCGTCGGCGGTGGTGGCCGCGCGCACGGTGACACGGCCACCCGTCTGGCTGTAGCGGATGGCGTTGTCGATCAGGTTGTTGATCAATTCGCGCAGGCGGTCGCGATCCGCATCGATCACGAGCGGATGCTCCACGCCCTCGAATCCCAGGTCGATGTCGCGCTTGATGGCATGCGGCACCCACTCCATGCTCACTTCCAGCGCGAACGCGTTCAGGTCGAGCGGCTGCAATTGCACCGTGTCCAGCGCGCCGGGTTCGTTGCGGGCCAGGGACAGCAGCTGGCGCACGAGCCGCGACAGGCGATCGGCGCTGAGGTACAGCTGCGCGAGCGAATGCCGTACCCGGTCGGGATCGTTCTCGCGCAGTGCCAGCTCGATCTGCGCCTTCAGGCCGCTCACCGGCGTCTTCAGCTGGTGGGCGGCGTCGGCCACGAACCGGTTCTGGAAATCGAAGGTCCTGCTCAGGCGCGCCATCAGGTCGTTGACTTCGTCCACCAGCGGTCGCACCTCGCCGGGAACGTCGTGGGTGTCGATCGGACTCAGGTCCAGGTGCGAGCGGTCCGAGACCGCGCTGCGCAGGCGCTTGAGCGGGTCGAGGCCGCGAGAGACGCCGAGCCAGACCACGATGGCGGCCATCACGATCAACAACAGCTGCGGCAACACCACGCTGGCGACCACCTCCCACGCCAGCCGGGACCGCTTGTTCAGGGTTTCGGCCACCTGTACGTGCACCACCGGCGCCCCCGCCGTCTCGTTGATCGGCATGCGCGCGCTGACCATGCGCACCGGCTCGCCCCGCAGCGTACTTTCGAAGAAGCGCGCGTTGCCGTTGCCGCCCGCGTCGACGGGCACGGCCGACGGCGGCGGCATCCCGATGTCCCCACCCAGCATCGCGCCGTTGCCGGCGTCGACGCGAAAGTACAGGCGGTCGTCGGCATCCATCAGCAGGATGTCGGCGGCCGTTTGCGACAGCTCCAGCCGCGGCTGCGATTCGCCCCCCTTCACGTGCATCACGATCTCGCGCGCGATCTCGTGCAGGGCGCGGTCGTAGGCAATGTTGACGAAACGTCGGGACGTCCAGTAAGCAGCCGCGGTGTCCAGCACCAGCAGCAGCATCAACGGACCGAGCAGCCAGGCCAGCAGCTTGCGCTGCAACCGGGGTTCAGCCCTTCTCATCGCCCCGTTCCATCAGGTAGCCCATGCCGCGCACGGTGCGGATTTCGCAGCCGAGCGGCTCGAGCTTCCGGCGCAGGCGGTAGACGTACACCTCGATGGCATTGGCGCCCACCTCGTCGCCCCAGCCATAGAGGTGGTTGACCATCTGTTCCTTGCTCACGACGCGGCCTTCGCGCATGAGCAGCAGCTCCAGCACCGCGAGTTCCCGCGGCGACAGGTCCAGCGGCTTGCGGTCGTGGAAGACGCGACGGCCGACGGTGTCGAATCGCAGCAGCCCGTGATCGAGATACGGGGTGGAATTGGTGCCGCGACGCAGAAGGGCCCGCACCCTTGCCTCCAGCTCCGGCAGGTCGAAGGGCTTGGCGAGGTAATCGTCGGCGCCCAGGTCCAGCCCGCGCACGCGGTCTTCGAGGGTGTCGAAGGCGGTGAGCATCAGGACCGGCATGGTGGACTTGCGCGCGCGCACCCGCCGCAGCACTTCCAGCCCTGAGAGTCCGGGCAGCCCGATGTCGAGGATCGCGAGATCGTAGACCGCGACGGCCAGGGCGTTGTCGGCCTGTTCGCCGGTGGACACCACGTCCACCGCATGCGCGGATTGCACCAGCGCCCGGGACAGCGCGTCGGCCAGGACCTTGTCGTCTTCAACCAGCAGGATGCGCATGAGATCGGAATGCTAACCGCATCCCGCCAGCCGCCTCAGGTTGGTTGCGCGAGGTCCTGGCGATGGTTGAAGACCAGGACCAGATTGAGCGCGACCACAGCCAGCACCGACAGCGCGAGCCGGCGCCAGTCCGCTACGAGCGCGGAGCCACCGAGCACGATCACGGCGTCGACCGCCATCTGCACCTTGCCCGCGGGCCAGCCGAAGCGGTCCTGCAGGCGCAGCACCAGCACGTTCAGGCCGCCCAGGCTGGCGCCATGGCGGAACAGGATCAGCATGCCGCAGCCGCACAGCAGCCCGCCCAGCACCGCCGCCAGCGCCCCATCGAGCTGCTCCAGCCGCACGGCGTGGGGCAGCCACCAGGACAGCAGCGACAGCAGGGACACCGCCAGCGCAGTGCGCACGGTGAAGGCCCTGCCGATCCGCAGCCAGGCGAGCGCATAGAAGGGGAGGTTCACGACGAACAGCGCGGCGCCCACCGCCACGCCGGTGGTGTAGTGCAGCAGCAGGGCCAGCCCCACCGTTCCGCCGGGCACCAGCCCGGCGTGCTGCATCAGGAACACGCCGAAAGCGGCGAACAGCGTGCCGGTGAACAGGCCCTGCACGTCGTCCTGCAGGCGCCGCGCCGGCGCGGCGAGGATGGCGGCGGTCATGCCGGCGATGATGGCGCCCCTCGCCCTGCCCGGCCTTGACCCAAGTCACAAGCTGAGGTTGCGGCCGGCGCCTTCTGCCCCGACAATGCGTCCCATGTGCTTCGCACTCTTCATGGGCGACCACCTCGCGCGTAGCACGCGGGGCATCTCCGGCGCGCCTCCTGCCTGACCGAGCCCGCGCGCCGCACCGGCCGCACCCGCTTGCCGTCCCTTTTCCTGCCGCAGGAGTCATTGCATGTCTGATCTGTTCGAGAACCCCATGGGCCTCATGGGGTTCGAATTCGTCGAGTTCGCCTCGCCCATCCCCAACCAGCTGGAGACGCTGTTCACCAAGATGGGCTTTTCGCTCGTCGCCCGCCATCGCTCCAAGGACGTGTTGCTCTACCGCCAGGGCGACATCAACTTCATCGTGAATCGCGAGCCGCGCAGCCTGGCCGCGTACTTCGCGGCCGAACACGGGCCGTCGGCCTGCGGCCTGGCGTTTCGCGTGAAGGACGCGCACAAGGCCTATGCCCGCGCGCTCGACCTCGGCGCGCAGCCGATCGAGATCCCCACCGGGCCCATGGAGCTGCGCCTGCCCGCCATCAAGGGCATCGGCGGCGCCGCGCTGTACCTGATCGACCGCTTCGAGGACGGCAAGTCCATCTACGACATCGACTTCGAATTCCTCGAGGGCGTCGACCGGCACCCGCGCGGCGTGGGCCTGAAGGTGGTGGACCACCTCACGCACAACGTCTACCGCGGGCGCATGGCGCACTGGGCAGCCTTCTACGAGAAGCTGTTCAACTTCCGCGAGATCCGCTACTTCGACATCAAGGGCGAATACACCGGCCTCACCTCGAAGGCGATGACGGCGCCCGACGGCAAGATCCGCATCCCGCTGAACGAGGAGTCATCGCGCGGCTCCGGCCAGATCGAGGAATTCCTCATGAAGTTCAGCGGCGAAGGCATCCAGCACGTCGCCCTGCTCACCGACGACCTCCGCAAGACGGTGGACGACCTGCAGATGGCCGGCATCCCGCTGATGACGGCGCCCAACGACGTCTACTACGAGATGCTGGAAGAGCGGCTGCCCGGCCACGGCCAGCCGGTGCCCGAGCTGCAGGCGCGCGGCATCCTGCTGGACGGCACCACAGAGGGCGGGCGCAAGCGCCTGCTGCTGCAGATCTTCTCCGAGACCCTGCTCGGCCCGGTCTTCTTCGAATTCATCCAGCGCGAAGGCGACGACGGCTTCGGCGAAGGCAACTTCAAGGCGCTGTTCGAGTCGCTGGAGCGCGACCAGATCCGCCGCGGCGCGCTGGCGGTCGAGAACACGTAGAACACTCCGGATGCCGGGGTCGGCTTCGCCGAACCCGGCCTACAGGACCCGACCAAGCTCAGCGGCCGAACACGCAGGACGCGGGCGGGTCGTCCGTGACGTTTCGGCCTCCGCCGTCAGACGAGATTCTCGGACGGGTTGCGCGCCGCCTCTCCTACAGGGGCCGCCGCGCTAGCGACGCACGATGGCTCCCATGGCGCAGACCTCCAGACCTCCGACCGGTCGCCTGCAGATGCGCTCAATCCACTCAGTCTGGAGAACGTGATGAAAGCCTTCGTGATCTGCGCAGCCCTCGCCACCTCCGCCGTGGCTCCCGCCTTCGCCCAGGAACTCGTGGCCCGGCAGGGCGACGATTCGGTGCGCCTGTCCGACTCCGCCTGCAAGAGCGAACTGGTGCTGGGCCGGCTCGAACCGGGGGTCGCCAAGCAGTACCGCTCCGCATCCGCCCTGTTCCAGGGCCAGCGCTTCGTGGCCTGCTGGCGCCTGGTGGGCAACGCCGCCCACCTGGTGTACGAGGACGGCGACCAGGGCATCATCCCCGCTACCGAGCTCAAGCCGGACTTGACGGCCTGACGACGCCTTTCTTCTGACGCGCGGGCGCTTTCTTGCGCCGCGCGTGCCGGCATCTGCGGCGGTCATGCACAATGCTCCAGCAAGGAGCTGTACAACCGAGAATGACACGGGTCCTGATCGTCGAAGATGACCCCACCACGTCCGCCATGCTGGTGGGCCTGGTGCGCAAACAGCAGTGGGAGTGCGACGCCAGCGACACGCTGGAAGCGGCTTGGCGGCACCTGCGAACGCGGCCGTTCGACCTCCTGCTGCTCGACTTGAACCTGCCCGATGGGGAAGGCACCGACCTGCTGCAGAAGGTCCGCCGTTGCGTCACGGGTGAACTGCCCGACCCCAAGACCGCGGTGCTGGTGATCTCCGCGCGGTCGCAGCTGCGATCGCGGCTCACCGCGCTGGACCTCGGCGCCGATGGCTACGTCATCAAGCCCGTGCACCTGGAGGAAGTGGCTGCCGTCATGCGCGCGCTGCTGCGGCGGCGCACCACCCTGTCGGCCGGCCAGATCACCTGGCGCAACCTCGTGATGGACCCCAACAGCCGCCTCGTGCAGCGCTCCGGCGCGTCGGTGGAACTCACCGAACAGGAATTCGCCGTGCTGCTGGCCCTGCTGGAAGACCGGCCGCGGCCGCTGAGCCGCGGGGACATCCAGGCGCGCACCGGCAACCGGGTGGGCGACGGCGGCGCCGTGGAAGTGCACGTGCACCACCTGCGGCGCAAGCTGGGCGAGGACGTCATCCAGACCGTGCGCGGGGTCGGCTACCGCGTGCCGCCCGCCTGAATGCTGCTGTCCATCGCCGCGATCAGCCTGGGCGCCTCCCTCGGCGCGCTGCTGCGATGGCAGTTGTCGCTGCGCCTGAACGCGTTGCTGCCGGCGCTGCCGCTCGGCACGCTCGCCGCCAACCTGGTGGGCGGCTATTGCGTCGGCCTGGCGATGGGCTGGCTCGCACAGCACCCCGAGCTGCCGCCGCAGGCCAGGCTGTTCATCGTCACCGGCCTGCTGGGCGGCCTGACGACCTTCTCCACGTTCTCCGCGGAGGTCGTGACGCACCTGGAAAGCGGTCGGCTCGGCTGGGCACTGGCCGTCGCCGTTACACACCTGGCCGGATCGCTGCTTTTGACAGCGCTTGGCCTGGCGACGGTGCGGGCCCTCACTTCGTAAGGAAACGTCTTAGCGTGGTCGCGCCGTTTCCCCTAGCAAGGCGTGCTCATCCGCAGCCACACTCGGTTGCATGCTTACATGGATTCCTGAAGTGCTGCGGCGGATGTTGGTGCAGCGACGTGCCGGTGCCGGAAGGGCCGGCCTCGGGTCCCATCTGATCTTCCGCCTGAAGGCGTGGCCGAGCCTGCCCGAGGCGGGCCGCACGGCCGAGATCTACCGGATGCTCTCCGTCATGAGCTGCCAGCCCGTCAACCGGCAGTGGCTGCTCGGGCGGTGCACCATGGCGCCGGGCGAGCTGGATGCGCTGCTGCTCAAGCTGATGGCCGACGGCGCGCTGGAAGTGATCGACCCTTCGGGCTTCTCGCCGGCGTAGGCCGGGGGTAGGCCGGGGTGAGCGCGCAGCCGAACCCCGGTGATGCCCCCCTCAGCTCCCCGGTTGCGGCGGGTCCGGCACCTTGCGCTGCGCCAGCCGCTCCACCAGCTGCCGCATGTTGGACAGCGACAACAGGTGCATGGACACCAGGTGCAGCTCGCCCTGGCGGAACATCGACAGCGCCGTCGCGTCCGGTAGCGCCCCCAGCTTCTTTTCGTCGACCACCAGCAGGCCATTCACGCTGAAGGTGCGGCCGTCCACCAGGTCGGCGCGCGCGTTCATCTCGGCCAGCAGGCCGGCCTGGTCCAGCCGCTGGCAGAAGGCCTCGGTGCGCAGCGCTTCGCGCTGGCAGGCCGCCAGGAACTCGAGCGCATTGCGCAGGAACGGGGTGTCCTGGCCGGCGGCGTCGAACAGCGCCTCGCCGTCGACCTCGTTCACGCCGGGACAGGACTCGTCGATGCAGACGGCCAGCGTGTCCTGCCCGCGCAGCTCCGCCAGCACGAAGGGATAGCGCCGCACGAAGGCCGGGATGTAGCGGCCGCGCCAGCCGCCGGCGTCGTCCACGTACAGGTTCTCGCGGGCGCGCAGCCCGAGCATCACCACCGGGATCACGCGGCCGTTGCCGGCGCGCGTGAAGACGATCGCGTACTCCTTGCAGGCCTCGGCGAATTCGGCGGCGGCCAGGTAGAGCGAGTTGGCATTGCGCGCGAACGCGAAGCTGGCGCCGGGGCGGATGCGGCGGCGGCGATGCCTGTCGCGGTCCAGGACCACCGGCTTCTCGTAGAACACCAGGTCCGACATGTCGCCTCCTTCAGCCGTCCGCGACCACCGCCGACGGTTGCGGCACCGGCTGCGCCAGCACCTTGTCGATGCGCCGGCCGTCCAGGTCCACCACCTCGAACACCCAGCTGTCCACTTCGATGCGTTCGCCGACATCCGGCAGGCGCCCCGACACCGCCATCATCAGCCCGGCCAGCGTGTTGTAGCGCCCCTTCTCCTCCTCGGGCAGCTCGCGGATGTCCAGCCGCGCCTTGAGCTCCGAGACCGGCATCAGGCCATCGAGCAGCCAGGAGCCGTCGGGACGCTGCGTGGCCCAGGCCTCGTCCTCGCCGCGCGGCTGCAGCTCGCCGGTGATGGCCTCCAGCAGGTCGTGCGGCGTGATCAGCCCCTGCACCACGCCGTATTCGTCCACCACGAACACCAGCCGCGCGGACTGGATGCGGAACTGCTCCAGCAGCTCCATGCCGGACAAGGTCTCCGGCACGAACACCGCGGGCACGGCATGCGGCTCGATCCGTCCCTCGTGCTCCGGCCCCAGCGAGATCAGGCGCGACACGCTGATCACCCCGACCACGTCGTCGAGCGAGCTGCGGCACACCGGGTACCAGGAGTGCGACTCGCCGGCGCCGGCGCGCTTGAGCGCCTCGCGCACGCTGGTGTCCGCGTCGATCCACTGGATGTCGGTGCGCGGCACCATCATCGACGAGAGCGCGCGGTCGTCGAGGTGGAACACGTTGCGCACCATCTGGTGCTCGTGCTGCTCGATCACGCCGGCATCGACGCCCTCTTCCAGGCTGTGCGCGATCTCTTCCTCGGTCATGCCGCGCGGCGTGGTGGTGTCGATGGCCAGCAGCTTCAGGATGGCCTGGGTGGAAGCGGACAGCAGTCGCACGAACGGGCCCGCCGCGCGCGACAGCCAGCGCATCGGCCGGGCGGCGAAGCGCGACACCTGCTCCGGATACAGCTGGCCGATGCGCTTGGGCACCAGCTCGCCGAAGATGATGGTCACGTAGGTGATGATCGCCACGACGATCGCCGTCGCCAGGCCCCCGGCGAAGCGCTGGGGCACGCGGTATTCGACCAGCAGCTGCGCCAGGCTGCCGCTGAAGGCCGCCTCGCCGATGATGCCGTTGATGACGCCGATGGACGTGATGCCCACCTGCACGGTCGACAGGAAGTTGGTCGGCTCGTCCATCAGCTTCAGCGCCGCCTGCGCGCCGCCGTCCCCGGCTTCGGCCAGCGCCGCCAGCCGCGGCCGGCGGCTGGAGGCCAGCGCCATCTCGGACATGGCGAACAGGCCATTGAGCAGCGTCAGGAACGCGATCAGCAGGAAATCCATGAATCAGGACAGAATCGGGGAGGCCCACTTTACTTCACCGGGAAAACGACTCCCTTGGCGCATTACCTGATCGGCGACATCCAGGGCTGCGACGCGCCGCTGGGCCGCCTGCTGGAGAAGATCGCTTTCTCGCCGAGCCGCGACACGCTGTACGTGCTGGGCGACCTCGTCAACCGCGGGCCGGCGTCGGCGGCGGTGGTGCGCCGGCTGGCGGCCTGCGGCGACGGCGCGCACTGCCTCCTGGGCAACCATGACCTGAGCCTGCTGGCGGTGGCGCACGGCCACCGGGCGCCGCACCGCAACGACACGATGGACGACATCCTCGCCGCGCCCGACCGCGATGCGATGCTGGACTGGCTGCGGCACCGTTCCATGGCGCTGCACGCGCACGGGATCCTCATGGTGCATGGCGGCGTGCTGCCGCAGTGGACGCTGCAGCAGGTGCTGCAACTCGCGGGCGAGGTGGAGGCGGTGCTGCGCGGCCCCGGGCTGCCCGCCTTCCTGGCGCGGATGTGGGGCAACCAGCCCGACCACTGGGACGACGGCCTCGCCGGCGCCGACCGGCTGCGGGTGGTCGTCAATGCGCTGACGCGCCTGCGCTTCTGCACGCCCGAGGGGGTGATGGACTTGCGCGCCTCGGGCGGCCTGCACCAGGCGCCGCCGGGCCTGCTGCCCTGGTTCGACGTGCCGGGCCGCCGGACCGCAGGGGTGACGATCGCCTTCGGCCATTGGTCGACGCTGGGATTGGTCCAGCGCCCCGACATCCTGTCGCTCGATACGGGTTGCGTGTGGGGTGGCTGCCTGACGGCGCTACGGCTTGCTGCCGGCGGGGACCACGAAGTGATCCAGGTGGCTTGCGAACAGGCGCAAGCGCCGGGGGAGTGACCTATTCGCCCTTGAACAGCGCAGCCACCTTGCGCTTGGGCTTGATGTTCGCCGAGATGCGATTGGCGGGCTTCGCGGTGGCTTCCCACGCCGGGGCTTCCTCGCGCGCGGGCGGCTGGTAGGGCTGGTCGAAGAAAGGGTCCTTCGGGGCCGACGACACACGCGGCTCGCGGCGGCGCTCTTGCGCCTGCTGGACCGGCTCGCTGCGCTCGCGGCGCTCCTCGTCCTCGCCCTGGCCGCGCCACGCGCGGCGGCCGTCGTTGATGCGGCCGCGCGGACGGTCCTCGTCGAACTCCAGCGCCTCGATCTCGATCTTGCGCTTGAGCAGCTTCTCGATGTCGGCGACCAGCCGGGTGTCGCTCGGCGCCACCAGCGTCACGGCCAGGCCGGAAGCGCCGGCGCGGCCGGTGCGGCCGATGCGGTGGATGTAGTCCTCCGCGTTGAACGGCACGTCGAAGTTGAACACCGCCGGCACGTCCTTGATGTCCAGGCCGCGCGCCGCGACGTCGGTCGCCACCAGCAGGTCGACCTCGCCCTTCTTGAACGCTTCCAGCGCCTTCAGGCGCTCGTCCTGACTCTTGTCGCCGTGCAGCGCCGTCGTCTTCATGCCCTCGCGTTCCAGCGAACGCGCCAGCCGGGCGCAGCCCAGCTTGCTGTTGACGAACACGAAGGCCTGCGTGATGCCGCGCTGGCGCACGATCTGCCGGATCGCATGCCGCTTCTCGTCATCGACAACGCTGTAGAAATGCTGTTCGACGGTCGAAGCGGTGCTGTTGGGACTGGAGACCTCGATGGTCACCGGGTCCTTCAGGTAGCTGTTGGCCAGGCGCCGGATCTCGGGCGAGAAGGTCGCCGAGAACAGCAGCGTGGTGCGCTCCTTCGGCAGGTACGACAGGATGCGCTGCAGGTCGGGCAGGAAACCGATGTCCAGCATGCGGTCCGCCTCGTCGAGCACCACGTACTCCACCTGGTTCAGCACCGCGTTCTTGGCTTCGATGTGGTCGAGCAGCCGGCCGGGGGTGGCGACGAGCACTTCCACGCCGCGCTTCAGTTCGGCCGTCTGCGGCTTCATGTCCATGCCGCCGAACACCACCGTGCTGCGCAGGTTGGTGTACTTGGCGTACAGCTTCACCTGCTGGGCCACCTGGTCCGCCAGTTCGCGCGTCGGCAGCAGCACCAGCGCGCGCACCGGGTGGCGCGCGGGAGAGGTGGAGGCGTTCTCGTGTTTCAGCAGCCGCTGCAGCAGCGGCAGCGAGAAGGCGGCCGTCTTGCCGGTGCCGGTCTGCGCGGCGCCCATGACGTCCTTGCCGGTGAGCACCACCGGGATGGCCTGCTCCTGGATGGGCGTCATGGACTCGTACCCCATCTCGGCGACGGCGCGGGCGAGGGGTTCGGCGAGGGAAAGTTTGGAAAAGGCGGATTCGGACATCAACCTTGGATTATCGCATTGTGGGAAAAGCAGCGCTTAGGCGGTGAAAAACGGGATCGGACAGCCGGACGCAAAAGTCGCGAAAGCACGCAAAAGTCGCAAAAGGGAACCCAAAAACTTTGGATGTCCTTTTGCGACTTTTGCGACTTTTGCGAAACCTTTGCGACTTTTGCGTCCGGCTGTTTGGCGTCCCTGCTCGCTACAAGCTCCGCGCCTTGAAGGTATCGCAGGCCTGCACGCTGCCCGTCTTCAGGCCGGTGGCGAACCAGCGCTGGCGCTGGGCGCTGGTGCCGTGCGTGAAGCTCTCCGGCACCACCGCCCGGCCGGCGTTGGCCTGCAGCGCGTCGTCGCCGATCTTCTGGGCGGCGTTCATCGCCTCTTCCACGTCGCCCTGCTCCAGGATGTTGCGGGAGTTCTGGGCGTGATGCGCCCAGACGCCGGCATAGCAGTCCGCCTGCAACTCGATGCGCACGCTCACCTGGTTGCCCTGGGTCTGCGACATCTGCGAGCGGGCGCGCTCGGCCTGCTCGCTGATGCCCAGTTCGTTCTGCACGTGGTGGGCCACCTCGTGGGCGATCACGTACGCCTGCGCGAAGTCGCCGGGCGCGCCCATGCGGTTCTTCATCGTCTCGTAGAAGCTCAGGTCGATGTACACCTTGCGGTCCGCCGGGCAATAGAAGGGCCCCATGGCCGCCTGGCCCGCGCCGCACGCGGTGCGCACCGCGCCGCGGAACAGCACCAGCTTGGGCGGGTTGTAGGTGGCGCCGCCCTGCTTGAACAACTGGGTCCAGACGTCTTCCGTGTCGGCCAGCACGGTCGACACGAACCGGGCCGCCTGGTCGTTGGCCGGCGGCGCCGGCGCGGGGCCCTGCTGCTGCTGCACCTGCGCGCCATCGCCTCCCGTCAGGATGCCCAGGATGGTGAGCGGGTTGACGCCCAGCACGGCCCCGCCGATCAGCGCCACCACGATGGTGCCGATGCCGATGGCGCCGCCCCCGATGCCGAAGCCCCCGCCGCCGCCCCCGCCCGCACGGCGGTCTTCGACGTTCGAGGATTCACGATTGCCTTCCCACCGCATGGCCTTCTCCTGCTGTAGAGTGAAACGATGGTAGCCCCCCAAAGCGCGGCCGCGCGTAGTCCATTGTCCGTACTCGTCACCGGTTTCGACCCGTTCGGCGGCAGCGCCGTCAATCCCAGCTGGGACGCCATCCACGCCCTGAACGGACGCGAGATCCACGGCCACCGCATCATCGGCGGCGAAATCCCGACCATCTTCGGCACCTCACTGCTGAGGCTGGAGGCCCTGATGGACGAGCATCAGCCGCGACTGGTCATCCTCACCGGCCAGGCCGGCGGGCGCGGTGCGATCTCGCTCGAGCGGGTGGCGATCAACGTCAACGACGCGCGCATCCCCGACAACCTGGGCGCCAAGCCCATCGACGTGCCCATCGTCCCCGACGGTCCGGCGGCCTACTTCACCAAGCTTCCCATCAAGGCCATGCTGCAGGCCCTGCTGGACGCCGGGGTGCGCGCGGAGGTGTCGCAGACCGCCGGCACCTTCGTCTGCAACCAGACCTTCTACGGCCTCATGCACCTGTTGGCCAAGCCGCGCTGGGAGGGCGTGCGGGGCGGGCTGATCCACGTGCCCTGGCTGCCGGAGCAGGGCCAGCCGTCGATGCGCCTGGACGAACTGGTGCGCGGGCTGGAACTCGCCATCGCCTGCGCGCTGGAGACGCACCGGGACATCCGCAAGGAAGCCGGCGCGATCAGCTGACCGCGCCGGCGCCGGGTCACAAGGCGATGTCGGCCGCCACGAGGTCGATCGTGCCGGTCAGCGTGATGAAGAAGTCCGCCGCGCCGTCGCCGTTGGTGTCGCCCTCGACGAAGGTCTTGCCGCCCTGCTGGACGTAGTGCAGCTGGCGCGCCACCCCGGTGAACGCGCCGTTGCCGATCCACACGAAAGCCTGGTTACCGTCGACGTTGGTGTTGGCGTCGACCGCCGCGAGGTGGATCCGCTCGCCCGCTGCCTGGCTGAAGTCGGTGACCACGTCCGACAGCGGCCGCAGCGCGCCGAGGTCGCCGTCGTTGAACCGGAACACGTCGCGGTCGCCGCCCCCCGTCAGCGTGTCCTTGCCGGCGCCGCCGGTGATCACGTCCTCGTGCTCGCCGCCGGACAGGCTGTCGTCGCCGGCGCCGCCGTCGATCGTGTCGTCGCCGTCACCCGTCTGGATCACGTTGGCCGCGGCGGTGCCGGTGATGGTGTCGCCGCCGTCGCCGGTGCGGATGTTCTCGAAATTGACGAAGCTCTCGTAGCTGAAGTTCGTGACGCCGGTCGCCATGTCGATGACATAGGCCTCGATGTAGCTCGTCGTGTCGAGCGTGTCGATTCCCGCGCCGCCGTCGAGCACCTCCTGCACCGCTCCGCTGCTCAGGCCCGCGAAGATCGTGTCGTCGCCGCCGTCGCCCAGGTAGGTACCCTCTCCGCTGGAGAAGATGCGGTCGTTGCCCCCCTTTCCGCTCACGGTCTGCGCCACGTTCTCGGCGCCGCGCAGGGTGTCCGCCTCCGCCTTGCCCGAGAGCGTGATGGTGCCCGCGCTCACCGAGCCGAACGCCCCGAAGCCCCCGGTGCCCAGGTCCTCGCCGGCGTTGTCGACCTGCCCCGCGAGCGATGCGGCGGTGATCGTTCCGTCCGTATGCAGCAGGTTGTCCCCCGCAATCAGGCTGAGCGCCTGGGTCACCGTCAAGCCGGCGCGCACCCAGATATCCGTGCCGCTGAGCAGCGTCAGGTTCTGGATGGTGGCCGGGGTGAGCGCCGCCACCACGCTCAAGGGCCCGCCGGCCTGGCTGCCGATGGTCAGCGAAGGCGCGAAGATGCGGTTGAGCTCCGCGTCGGAGAGTTCGAGCGCGAAAGCGCTGTCACCCGCGCTGCCGAGATCCACCGACCAGCCTTCGGTCACCGGGCGCAACGTGACCACGCCGCTGTTCGCCGTGATTCCCGAGGTCCCGGCCAGCACGATGTGGTCGGCGTTGACGGTGACGTTGCCCGAAGCCGAGAACAGCGCCGCCGTGCTCGCCGCGAGCACCTTGACGAAGCCGTCGGGCCCCGCGGTGAGGACGGTGTTGCCGCCTGCCGCGCCATCCGCGCCGATGCTGCCATCGTTGCCCGTCACGTTGAGCACGTTGATGTCGCGCCCGGCATCGATCACCACGTCGCCGCCGGTGGCCGCCCCGAAGCCGTCGGACGCCAGGTCGGCAAAGCCGTCGACGTTGACGTCGCGCCCGGCGCTGATCGTCAGGTCCTCGCGCGCGCGGACATCGTTGTCGAAGTTGGCGCCCCCGGTGCCGAACGACACGTCGCGCCCGGCGGTCAGGGTCACGCTGCCGCCCGGAGCCATGATCGCATCCTGGTCGACGGCCGAAGTGATGTCGGAACTGGCGCCCCTGGCAACGAGGGTGACGTTGCCGGAGGTGGTCCCGCCGTGAACGGACTGCGCTTCGGTCTCGTCGGCGAGGACGATGCTTCCCACGTTGGTCAGCCTCAGGTTGCCCGAGGTTTCGACGTCCAGGCCGGCCACGTCAGCGCTCAGGCCGCCGATCGTCAGCGTACCGGTGTTGCCCAGGTTGATGCCGCCGGTGCCGGTCTCCGCCTCCAGCGTGGCGACCTGGGTCTCCAGTGCGTTGCCGCCGACGCCGACCCCGGTCGCGGCGCTGAGGACCAGGGTGTTCGCGACGATGTCGGCGGCGGCATCCGAGCCGAATTCCGTGATCGCCCCGTTCGAGGCCAGGACGACGTCGCCGGCGCCGCGGATGTTGGCGACGGTGATGGAATCCGGGTTGTCGGCGGGGTTGGTCAGGCTGCCGACCGTGATGTCGGCGCTGCCGAACGATTCCGTCAGGTTGATGACCAGGTCGCGTCCGGCCGAGGCCGTCACGGTGAGGAACTCGGTCGGGATGCTGAACGGGATCACGCTGCCGTCGGGCGAGCGCAGCTGGGCAATGCCGTTGTCGGGGATGCCGTCGTCCTCGATGTGATAGGTGCCGGGCGGGAAAGCGTTGAGGAAAATCACGACTGAAGACATGGATCGCTCCTGTGTTGAACGAAGCTGGGCGGGAGGGGGCGGGCAGCGTACTCCCGGCCCGGGCCACTCCGCAACGATGGAAAAGGCCCTTGCGGCGTCGACCCGTGACAAAGGCGGCAAGTGAGGTCTTCGGCGGACAGGCGGCGCTCGGCGGGCCCCCGCGCCTAAAATCGGGGCGTGCCCATCCAGAACGCCGACCTCCATTGCCATTCCATCGTGTCCGACGGCACGTTGACCCCGGAGGAACTGGCGGCTCGCGCGGCCGCCAACGGCGTCCAGCTCTGGTCCCTGACGGACCACGACGAGATCGGCGGCCAGCAGCGGGCCGCCGCCGCGGCCCGCGCGCTCGGCCTGAAATACCTCACCGGCGTCGAGATCTCCGTCACCTTCGCCGATGAGACCGTGCACGTCATCGGCCTCGGCTTCGACGAGCAGGACGCGCAATTGCGCGACGGCCTGGCCGCCACCCGCGGCGGCCGCGGCGCCCGGGCCCGCGACATCGCCGCCGGGCTCGCCGCCGTCGGCATCGCGGACGCCTATGAAGGGGCGCTCAAGTACGCCCGCAACCAGGAGCTGGTGTCGCGCACGCACTTCGCCCGCTTCCTGGTGGAGACGGGCGTGTGCCGGGACACCGGCGAAGTGTTCCGCCGCTACCTCGTCGAGGGCAAGCCGGGCTTCGTGCCGCATCGCTGGGCCACGCTGAAGGACGCGGTGCGGTGGATCACGCAGGCCGGCGGCGTGGCCGTCATCGCGCACCCGGCCCGCTATCGCCTGAGCGCCAACGAGGAATACGCGCTGTTCACCGACTTCAAGGCGCACGGCGGCCGCGGCGTCGAGGTCGTCACCGGCAGCCACACGCCTTCCGAATACGTGACGTATGCCGAGACGGCCCGCGAATTCGGCCTGGCCGCCTCCCGCGGCAGCGACTTCCACAGCCCCGGTGAAAGCCACACCGACCTCGGCCAGCTCCCCTTCCTGCACGGCGCGCTGACGCCCGTGTGGGAGCTGGTGGCCGACCGCGTCCGGTGAGCGGCGTCGCCAGCCGCCCGCACGCACTGGCCGGCATCGCGCTGGTCGTCGCGGCGAGCGCGTGCTTCGCGGCGCTCGACACCACCACCAAGTGGGTGAGCGCCGCCGTGCCGCTGTTGATGGCGCTGTGGTTCCGCTACGCCTTCCAGGCGGTCGCCACCACCGTGATCGCCCTGCCGCTGCGCGGCCGTGCCGTCTGGCGCACGCGGCACCTGGGCTGGCAGCTGGTGCGCGGCGTGCTGCTCCTTGCCAGCAGCCTGCTGGCCTTCGCCAGCCTGCGCTTCATGCCGGTCGGTGAATTCACCGCGATCGTGATGATCACGCCGCTGGTGATCACGCTGCTGGCCGCGACCTTGCTCAAGGAACGCGTCTCCGCCGCCCGCTGGGCCCTGGTGGCCGGAGGCTTCGTCGGCACGCTGATGATCATCCAGCCCGGCGGCGGCAGCTTCGGCCTCGGCAGCCTGCTGCCCCTGGCGCTGGTGGCCTGCAACTCGTGGTTCCAGGTGCTGACCAGCAAGATGGCGCGCACCGAAGACCCCGTGACCATGCACCTGTACACCGGCTGGACCGGAACGCTGGTCGCCTCGCTGGCGCTGCCCTTCGTCTGGACGACGCTGGCCGATCCGTGGCTGTGGGTCGCCATGTGCTTCATGGGCTTCATGGGCGCCGTGGGCCACTTCTTCCTGATCATGGCGTACACCCGGGCGCCCGCGGGCACGCTGACGCCCTATCTCTACGCGCAGATCGCCTTCGCCATGCTCGGCGGGGTGATCGTGTTTTCGCACGTCCCCGGGCCCCTCTCGCTCGCCGGCATCGTCATGATCGCGGTCTGCGGCGCCGCCGGCGCCTGGCTGACGGTGCGCGAGCGCCGCGAGCGCGCGCCGGACGCCGCCTGAAACCATGGCCCAGTATTTCGAACTGCATCCCGAGAACCCGCAGCCGCGCCTGCTCAAGCAGGCCGCAGCCATCATCGCGGGTGGCGGCGTCGTGGCCATTCCCACGGACTCGAGCTACGCCATCGCCTGCCACCTCGACGACAAGGCGGCGGCCGACCGCCTGCGCCAGATCCGCCGGGTCGACGACAAGCACCACCTCACGCTGCTGTGCCGCGACCTGAGCGAGCTGGCCAACTACGCCCGCGTCGACAACAAGCAGTACCGCCTGCTGAAGTCGGCCACGCCGGGACCGTACACCTTCATCCTCGACGCCACCCGCGAAGTGCCGCGCCGCGTGAGCCATCCGCAGCGCAAGACCATCGGCCTGCGCGTGCCGGACCACAAGGTGCTGCAGGAGCTGCTGGCCCAGCACGGCGCGCCGCTGCTGGCCACCACGCTGATGGCGCCGGACGAAACCGAGCCGATGAACGACCCGGACGAGATCCGCGAACGCTTCCAGAAACTGCTGGACGCTGTGATCGGCGCCGGCCCCTGCCCCGACCAGCCGACCACGGTGGTGGACCTCACGCCCATGGCCACGGGAGGCGACGCCGTGCTGGTGCGGCAGGGCCGCGGCGACGCGGGCCTGCTGGGCCTCTGAGAGAATGCCCAGGTGGACTTCAACAACCTGATCCAGAACATCCTGATCTACGCCCTGCCGGTGCTCTTCGCGATCACCGTGCACGAGGCGGCGCACGGCTACGTGGCACGCCACTTCGGCGACAACACGGCCTACATGCTGGGTCGCATGACCCTCAACCCGCTCAAGCACATCGACCCCTTCGGCACGATCGCGATGCCGCTGCTGCTGCTGTTCACCACGGCGGGCATCCCGGGCGGCCCGTTCGTGCTGGGTTATGCCAAGCCGGTGCCGGTGAACTTCGCCAACCTGCGCAGCCCCCGGCGCGACATGATCTGGGTCGCGGCCGCCGGGCCGGTGTCCAACTTCATCCAGGCCGTGATCTGGGCCTTGCTGCTCGTGGTGCTGGTGACCACGGACGTGAACGAGCGCTTCTTCCTGGCCGTCGCGCAGGCGGGCATCCTGGTCAACCTGGTGCTCGCCGTGTTCAACCTCTTTCCCGTGCCGCCGCTGGACGGTGGCCGCGTGCTGGTGGGGCTGCTGCCGCGCGGCGCCGCCTTCCAGCTGTCGCGCGTGGAACCCTTCGGTTTCTTCATCGTGCTGGCGCTGCTGATCCCCGGCATCCTCGGCGCCTGGTGGATCTCGCCCCTCGTCCGCGCCAGCTACACCGTGCTCATCGCGCCGCTGCTCTCCCTCGTCCGCTGACGCATGACCATCCAACGCTACCTCACCGGCATCACCACCACCGGCACCCCGCACCTGGGCAACTACGTCGGCGCCATCCGCCCGTCGGTGGAAGCCAGCCGCCGCGCCGGCCTCGAGAACTTCTACTTCCTGGCGGACTACCACGCGCTGATCAAGTGCGACGATCCGGCGCGCATCCAGCGCTCCACGCTGGAGATCGCCGCCTGCTGGCTGGCCGCCGGGCTCGACCCGCAGCGGGTCTTCTTCTATCGGCAATCCGACATCCCCGAGATCCCCGAGCTGACCTGGCTGCTCACCTGCGTCACCGGCAAGGGCGTCCTGAACCGCGCGCATGCCTACAAGGCGCAGGTGGACAAGAACACCGCGGCGGCCGTGGACGCGGACACCGACGTCACCGCCGGCCTGTTCATGTACCCGGTGCTGATGGCCGCCGACATCCTGATGTTCAAGGCGCACAAGATCCCGGTGGGCCGCGACCAGGTGCAGCACATCGAGATGGCGCGCGACATGGCGCAGAGCTTCAACCATCTCTACGGCGAGCACTTGGTGCTGCCGGAGGCGGCGGTCGACGAATCGGTGGCGCTGCTTCCCGGCCTGGACGGCCGCAAGATGAGCAAGAGCTACGACAACGTGATCGGGCTGTTCAGCCAGCGCGAGCAGGTCCGCAAGCAGATCTTCTCCATGGTCACCGACTCGCGCGCGCCCGGCGAGCCCAAGCAGGTGGAAGGCTCCGCCTTGTTCCAGGTCTACCAGGCCTTCGCGTCCGCCGAGGAAACGCAGAAGTTGCGGCAGGCGTATGCGGAAGGCATTTCGTGGGCCGATGCGAAGCAGCTCCTGTTCGAGCGCATCGACCGCGAGATCGCGCCGATGCGCGAGCGCTACGAGCACCTGGTGAGCCACCCCGCCGAGCTGGAGGACATCCTGCAGGCGGGCGCGGCCAAGGCGCGCGCGCGCGCCACGCCGCTGATGCGCGAACTGCGCGAGGCCGTGGGCCTGCGCAACCTCGCTTCGGCCACGGCGGCCGGCAGGAAGGACAAGGCGAAGGCCGCGCTGCCCAGCTTCAAGCAATACCGCGAAGCCGACGGCAGGTTCTACTTCAAGTTCGTCGACGCGCAGGGCAAGCTGCTCGTGCAGAGCGCGGGCTTCGCATCGCCGAAGGAGGCCGGGCAGTGCATCGCCGCGATGAAGCAATCGCAGGCGCTGCCCTCCGCGGCTGAGGCAGCACTGGCGCAAGGCGTGGACGCCTCGCTGGTCCGCGCGGCGTTGAAGGCCCTCTCCGACAGCTGAAACTAATGCATTAGCACGGACGTACGCAGGTCCGAGCGGCTATCCTTGGGCATTGGCTACGCTGGAAATACCTTGACGAATCCCATGACCATGTACGTCGTCGACGACCATCCGCTGATGCGGGAGGCCGTCGTGATGCTGCTGCGGCGCATGCGCCCCGGCGCCAACGTCGTCGAACTCGACCGCCTCGGCGGCATCGAAGCCGCGGTCAAGCAGCACGGCAACCCCGACCTGATCACGCTGGACCTGAAGCTGCCGGACACCACCGGCGCGTCGGGCGTGCACGAGCTGAAGAAGCGCTTCCCGGAAACGCCGCTGGCGGTGCTGTCGGCCTCGCCGGCGGCGGACGCCGAGGAGCAGTGCATCGACGCCGGCGCCGACATCTACATCGAGAAATCCTCGGGCGGCCTCGAGATCGGCAACTCGCTGCGCGCGCTGCTCTCCGCGGACGGCAAGTTCGAGGAGCTCGCGCCCACCGACAACAAGCTGTCCAAGCGGCAGAAGCAGCTGATCGTGATGCTCGATCGCGGCCTGTCGAACCGCGAGATCGCCGACGAGCTCGGGATCAGCGAGCACACGGTGAAGGTGCACCTGTGGCGGCTGTTCCGCCGCCTGGGCGTCAAGAGCCGCACGCAGACGATCCACTTCGCCCGCACCCACGGGCTGCTCACGGGCTGACGGCGCCGCCGCGCGTCGGCAGCAGGGAAGCCAGCGACGAGCGCGCGCGCTCGGCCGCCTGCGCGGCGTCGGTGGGCTGCAGCACCAGGCGAAAGACGGTGCCGCGGCCCGGCCGCGACGACAGGCTCAGCGCATGCCCGAGGATGTGCGTCAGGCGCGCCACGATGTACAGGCCCAGGCCGAAGCCGTCGTCGGTGCCCGCGTGCGTGGGAACCTTGTAGAACTCGCGGAAGATCTCGCGCTGGTGGATGGGCGCGATGCCCACCCCCGTGTCCCAGATCTCGATGCGCAGGCCTTCGCGCGTCGCGCGCGACGCCACCAGGAGGCCGCCGCGCTGCGTGTACTTGACGGCGTTGGAGATCAGGTTGCCCAGCACGCGCTGCAGCAGGATGGGGTCGGAGGTCGCCGTGCCGGGCCGCACGTGCAGCCGGAAGTGCAGACCCTTGGCCTCGCACAGCGGCCGGTACTGCAGCTCCAGGTCGCGCAGCAGCTTGCCCACGTCGACCGGCTCGATGTTCAGGCGGATCTTCCCGGAGTCCAGGCGCGCCAGGTCGAACAGCGAATCGAACAGCTGGTTGACGGCCTTGGTGGCGTTGACGATCTTCGGCGCCAGTTCGTGCACCAGTTCCGGCTCGCTGCCCAGCCAGTCGGCATACAGGCCCAGCGCGTGCACCGGCTGCCTGATGTCGTGCGCCGCGCTCGCCAGGAAGCGGTTCTTGATCTCCACCGCGTCCAGCGCGGCTTGCGTCTGGCGGGTGAGCGAGTCGATCAGCTGCGCGTTGCGGAACTGCAGCTCGAAATTGCGGCGGTGCGTCTCGTGCAGCCGCTCGCCGGCCAGCCGCAGCACCTGCCAGAACAGCAGCAGCAAGGCGACCAGCCACCAGTGGTAGGCCGGGCCCTGCAGCCGCAGCTCCACCACCATTCGCCACGACACCACCGCCAGCGCCGTCGCGCCCAGCGTGTCGAGGTAGGCGCGCATCGTGCGCCGCTCGCTGGAGAGGCTGTGGATCGAGTACATCGCCAGCCCCGCCATGATCAGCCAGCAGATGAACTGGTCGGCCAGCGACGAGCGGTCGAAGTACAGGATGGTCGTGAGGCCCCAGAACAGTGCGGACAGCGGCCACACCAGGCGCCAGCGGCGGAAGAAGGCAAGCAGTTCGCCGGTGCCGCGCTGCACGACGTCGCGGTCGTAGCGGCGCAGGACCCAGGCGCGGGCGGCCACGGCGAACAGCCCCAGCGCGGCCCATGCGGAGGTGACCGCGGTCGGTGCGTCGCCCCAGAGCACGCCCAGGAGGACTGCCATCAGCAGCAGGGAGACCCACTGCGAGTTGCGCTGCGTCCGCATCAGGCTGCGCACCAGCGCCCCCTCCACCCACTGCGCCTCGTCGGAGGGCGTGGGCGGCGGCACGGGCTCGGGTTGCATGCGGCGAGTCTAGAACATGCGTTCCGCGCGACCCCGACGGACGGCAGGAGGGCGCCGACACAGCTATGGGCTTCGTCCTACAACGATGAGCATGGAACACGCAGAGACTCTGCCGTTGCGTTGACCCGAAACCCCTCCCCGGCAGCGCACAAACCCCCCTGGACAGCGGCCCTGCCAGTTGTTCGCAGACCAACCTTAAGAGGACCTCATGGATTCCCAAACCGACAACGTCAAGCCCACCGCCAAGAAGTCCCTGCGCGGTTTTGCCGCCATGGATCCGCAGCGCCAGCGCGAGATCGCCAGCCTCGGCGGCCGTGCCGCCCACCAGAGCGGGCATGCCCACGAGTTCACCAGCGAAGAAGCCCGCGCCGCCGGCAAGAAGCGCCACGCCCGCGCAGCCGGCGCCACCGACTCCCCCAGCGCCTGACGCGCCGGGCGTAGGACGCGGCGGTCCGCACCCGGTCTCCGGCTCCGACAGCCGGGCCGGCCGGCGGTGCCTACGATGGCCTCATGCCATCGAGCGACGCTTCCACGCCCTCCCTCACCTCCGCCACCGCGCCGGTGCCGGCTTGCGCCGCGCCGGCGCTGGCGCTTGCGCAGGCCAGCCGCGCGCTGTGGAGCGCCACCCTGGGGCTGATGACCGCGTTCATGCAGACGCCGGCGCCCGCCCACCGCTACCTCCTGGCACGCCGCATCGGCCGCAACTTCGAAACCCTGTCCGGCCAGGAGTGCTTCGATGCCCGCAGCCGCGCGAGCTTCGATCGCCTGTCGCGCCGCTGGCTGGAACGCTCCGAGGAATTCGCGCCTGAACCGGCCCGCCCGCGCGGCGGCCTGCTGCGCCTGCTGTCCTGACGAGGGTTCAGCGCCTACAGGACCGGCGGCGCGCGTCCGACAGGCTGCGCATCAGCTGGTTTGCACACTGCAGGAAACATCCGCACGCAGTTTTTCAATGGCAGAAACCAAAGGCATGGCCAGGACCTCGACGCGCTCCCTGTGGAAGGGCGCGATCACGTTCGGCCTGGTGCACATCCCGATCGGGCTGTACTCGGCGACCCAGGAGACCGACGTCGACTTCGACTGGCTCGACCGCCGCACCATGGACCCGGTGGGCTACAAGCGCATCAACAAGCGCACCGGCCGCGAGATCGCCAGGGAAGACGTGGTCAAGGGCGTGGAGCACGGCAAGGGCAACTACGTGGTGCTCTCGCCCGAGGAAATCGCCGAGGCCTACCCGCGCACCACGCAGACCATCGAGATCGAAGCCTTCATCGACGTCGACGAGGTGCCCTTCGTGTACCTCGAGAAGCCTTACTTCACCGCCCCCATCAACAAGGGCGAGAAGGTGTACGCGCTGCTGCGCGAGGCGCTCAAGGACACCGGCAAGGCCGGCCTCGCGCGGGTGGTCATCCACAACAAGCAGCACCTGGCCGTGGTGCTGCCCTGCGGTCCCGCGCTGGTGCTGAACCTGCTGCGCTGGGGCGGCGAGATCCGCTCCTGGGACGACCTGCCGCTGCCCAAACCGGGCAAGGCCGGCATCAAGGACGCCGAGCTGAAGATGGCCCGGCACCTGATCGAGGACATGAGCGGCAAGTGGAATGCCGCCGAACTGCGCGACGAGTTCCACGACGCGATCATGAAGCTGGTGGACGCCAAGGCGAAGGCGGGCGACACGGCGACGGTGGAGCCGCTCGAGGACGCCCCCGACGCCCAGGACAGCAACGTGGTCGACCTGACGGAGCTGCTGCGCCGCAGCCTCGGCGGCGGCCGCAAGTCCGCGGCCCCGAAGAAGGAGGGCGGAAAGGCAGCCGCGGCGAAGCAACCCGCCGGCCGCGCCGCGAAGACCGCGGCAAAGCACGCCGCCCCCCGCAAGCGCGCGGCGCCCGCTGCCAAGCGCGCCGCCGCCAAGAGCCCGCGCACGCGGCGCGCTGCCTGAGGGCCGCCATGGAACCGACGCCCTACCTCGTCGCCTGGCTGGTCGCCGTGCTGCTTGCCATCGGCGTGCTGAGCTGGGCTCTCGCGCGCTACCAGCACAACACCGACATGCGCCGGTTGCAGGCGCAGCAGCTGCTGCACGCGCTGCATCGCTATTCGGACTGGGTCTGCGCGCAGCGCCTGACCGCCGTCTTCCAGGGCGAAGGCCCGGATGCCGCGGCGGCCCTGGACCAGGCGTGCACGATCCGGCTGGCCTGGTTTCCGGAGCTCGCCGGGGACATGGCGCAACTGCTGGCCGTCCACAACCGGCTGGTCAACTTCCTCGCCTCCCAGCAGGCGCTGTGGCTGCGCGATCCCGAACACTGGCTGGAGTCCGAGCACGACAAGCGCTTCCTGGCGCTGTGGCGGCAACACCGCTTCTCGCTGCAGGCGCTGCTGGCCAAGCTGGAAGAGGCCACCAGCGTGCGCATCCATTCCCCGGCGCCCCGGGGCGAGTCCACCTATGCATGAACACGCAAAGCGATTCGGAGAACGTCCATGAAACACCCCATCGGCACCCTCGGTGCCTTCCTTGCCGGAGCCCTCGCCATGTACTACCTCGACCCTGAACTCGGCGAACGCCGCCGCGCCCTGCTCGCCGACCTGGTGCGCAGCGGCCTGCCTGGAGGGGACCGCCATGCGCGCGGCCGCATTTCGCGCCGCAGCTATCACCGCGTCACCCAGGCGGACCCGCGCACGGACGCCGAACTGCGCGCCCGCGTGCAGGACTTGCTGGGCCGCGCCGCCAGCTTCCCGGGCGCCATCCAGGTGGACGTGGAGAACGGCACCGTGCGCCTGTCCGGGCGCGTGCTGGCCAAGGAGCGGGACGCGCTGCTGCACCAGGTGCAGCAGACGCCCGGGCTGCAGAAGCTGGTGAACGCGATGAGCTCGCACGACTCGGCCCAGGAGATCGCCAGCCGCCAGGCCGACCCGGCGGCGGCCACCGCGACGGCCAGCGCCTGAGGCCGGCGGCGCGCCCGCTGCAAACGGTCCTTGCACGATCCGCGCAAGGGGCTAGGATGCGGCGACTGCACGACCCGAGCCCATGAGCCCCACCGCCCGACTGATCACCGCCGTCGCCATCGTCTGCGCCCTGCTGGTGGCGGTGTCGCTGTACCTCAAGTCATGGGGCGGGGTGGCGCTGGTGGTGATGGCCGCGGCGGGTTTCGCCTGGTACCGCATCCAGGTGATGCGCGGCGAGGAAGCCGCCAAGCAGTTCTTCGCCGACGCCGGGGAAGAAACCCGGCTCACCAGCTTCCAGGGCACCACCGGGTTCCAGCACGCCTCGCCCAGCGAGATGCCGGCGGACCGCCCGCCCGCGGCGCCCCCGGCCACCACCGCACCTCCGGCCGGTCCCCGCTGATCAGCTTCGCCGGCGTCCCGGTGGCGCGCGAGTGCTCCGACGCCTGGGGCGGGATGGAGCCTACAGCGCGGTCCAGTTGACCGCCTTAGCTTGGTGTCATCCCCCAAATTCGGAAGAGACACCATGAAGACGACACTTCGCCCCACCGCGGCCGCGCTGATGCTGGCTTTGGCCCCCATGGCCGGCAGCCTGCTGGCGCCGGCGGCGACCGCGGCCCCGGCTGCGGCCAGACCGGCCATCGCCGACATCTCGGTCAATTCGGACGCCGGCGTCTCCCCCGGCGCCACCATCCGGCTGCAGCTGACCGCCGCGCCGGACGCCAGCCGCGCCAACGTGACGCTGGGCGACAGCGGCATCGTCGTGAACCTGCGCCACCAGGGCGCGGGCAAGTACACCGGCAACCACGTCGTGCGCCGCAGCGACCGCATCGATCCCACGCAGCTCATGACGGCGCGCATCGCGATCGGCGACCGCACGCTGACGCGCCAGTTCCACTATCCGCCCTCCTTCCAGGCCCTCGCCGCGGGCGCGCCGCCGTCGCAGGCGCCGGTGCAGGCGCAAGCGCGGGCCCCCGGGCCGAGGATGGCCATCGAGCGCTTCTTCATCCGCTCGTCCGGCGCGGTCGAAGCCGGCCGCGAACTGAGGTTCCGGCTGGTGGGCGCGCCGGGCGGCGACGCCCGGCTGGACATTCCCGGGGTGATCCAGGGCGTGGACCTGCGCGAAACCCGGCCCGGGGAATACGAGGGCACGTACACGGTGCGCCGGCGCGACGACCCGGAGGCCTTCCGCACCGCCGTGGCCACGCTGGAGCGCGGCGACGACCGCGTCTCGGCGCGGCTGCAGTTCGACCGGCCGCCGCAGATCACCGACCTGTTGCCGGCCAACGGCGACCGGGTGACGGCGCGCGGCCGCACCCACATCGCCGCGCGCATCTCGGACGAAGGCAACCCGGTGGATCCGTCGCGCGTGCGCCTGCGCCTGAACGGGCGCGACGTCACCGCCGACGCGCGCATCACGCCCGACGAGGTGCACTTCCGCGCCGACCTGGACCCCGGCCGCTATGCGGTGGAACTGACCGCGCGCGACACCGGCGGCAACATGACCACCAAGACCTGGACTTTCGACGTCGTGCCGGACCGGCAGGCGGCGGGCCCCGGCGGCGGCGACCTGCCGCTGCAGTTGACCAGCCATCGCAACGAAGCCCCGGTCGACGCCGACGGCAACCTGTTGATCCAGGGACGTACCGTGCCGCACGCCACCGTGCGCGTGCGGGTCGAACAGACCTCGGTGGCCGGCCGGCGGGCCGGCGTGCCCATGGACGTCTTCGACGAGACGGTGCAGGCCGACCGCAACGGTGTCTTCAGCGCCGCGGTGCAGCCGCGCGGCCGGGCCGGCACGCTGCCGGGCACGCGCTTCGAGGTGCGGGTGACCGCGTCGAGCGGCAACCAGGCCGCGGAAGAACGCATCACGCTGGTCCAGCGGGAAGGCTGAGCGGCGCCGGCCCCGCGGGCCCCCGCCCAGGCGGGGGCTTTTTCTTGGGGCCACGCCGCCAGGGACATTTTTCACGAATCGAGGTCCGTCGGCAGGACAGGCGGCGCTGCGCGTCCACCGGGCGGGCTGGCCCACCCGCGAAGCATCGCAGATACTTCTTGAAACATTTGGGAGACGGCGCGCAGCGCCAGGGGAAAGCAGGCAGTCAGGGAAAAGAGTGAGCTCGTTTCGTGCGGCACCGGGGGGTTGTCCGCACGGTGAACGTCGCTGGGGGTGGGACTTCGTTGCAAGCGGGGTCCCTCATCTACAGCCCCGCTTCGGCGGGGCTTTTTTTTGGCCGTTCAGGCCGGCAGCATGAACCCGCCGAAGAAGTCCGCCAGCGCCCGGTGCGCGTCCAGGGGAAGCACGTGCGCGACGTACTGGTCCGGCCGCACCACCACCAGCGCGCCCCGCGCCCGGTCGATGCCGCGCAGCGCGAAGACGTCCTGGCCCGGCCGCGGATCCGGCGAAAACACCTTCTCGTAGTCACGCAGACCGAAGCGGCCCTTGGCCGGCAGCAGCAACGCCGGCAGCGACTCGATGGCCACCTGCTGGTGCGGCTGCTGGAAGACGACGCGCAGGTCGAACACCGCGTCGATGTCCCCATCCCGGGGCGTGTGCCTTCGCACCGGCGAATCCGGCGAAGCCTCCAGGAAGCGGCACAAGGCCTGCACGCCCGCCTGGCGGTCGGCGAGGTCGCTCGCGGCGGCAAAGGCGTACAGGCGCCAGCGGCCATCGGCCCGGGCGACATGCCCCAGGTGCATGGGCCTGGCATCCGTCACGCGCACCACGGGCGCCGAGTGGAAGCGCGTGCCCACGACAAAGCCCGTCGCCAGGGGCTGGTGCGAGGCCGCGCCGGTGATCAGCGACGGACCGTAGTGCGTCCCGACGCCGGCCGTGAAGCGGCCGTGCTGCTCGAAGTAGCGCTGGAATTCCTTCGGGTCCACCCCCTCGGCTTCACCGGCCGACGCCTCCCTGGGGCGGTCGCTGAACATCCTGGCCCACTCGCGGTCGAAGTCGATCAACTGCTGCGCCACCACCTGGCGCTCCAGCGAATACGTATGCAGCAGGTGCGGCGCGGCGCGCCCGCGCAGCACCGCGGCCAGCTTCCAGCCGAGGTTGAAGGTGTCCTGCATCGAGAAGTTCATGCCCTGCCCCGCCTTCGGGCTGTGCGTATGGCACGCATCCCCGGCGATGAACACGCGCGGCACGAGGGAGCCGCCGTCGCCCGCCGGCACGTCGTCGTACTTGTCGCAGATGCGCTGCCCGATCTCGTAGACCGACCACCAGGGCACCTCCTTCACTTCCAGCGTGTACGGGTGCAGGATGCGCTGCGCCGCCTCGATGAGTTTCTCGATGGTGATGCCGCGGCTGGCCACCCGCTCCTCCTCGCCCAGCTTGTCCATCTCCACGTACAGGCGCACCAGGTAGCCGCCTTCGCGCGGGATCACCAGCAGGTTGCCGTGCACGGACTGGACGGCCACCTTGCGGCGGATGTCGGGGAAGTCGGTGACGGCGAGCACGTCCATCACGCCCCAGGCCTGGTTGGCCGAATCGCCCACCAGTTGCCGGCCGATGGCCTTGCGCACCGCGCTGCGGGCGCCATCGCAGCCGACCACGTAGCGCGCCCTGACGGTTTCGGTGCGTCCCTCGTCTGCGCCATCGGTGCGCTCGAGCCGCACGGTGACCGGGTAGTCCGCGGCATCGCGGTCGATGGCGAGATCGACGAAGCGGCGCGCATAGTGCGGCTGCAGGCGGCCCGGCGCGTTGCGCATCACGTCCAGGTAGAAGTCGTGCACCCGCGCCTGGTTCAGCACCACATGCGGAAACTCCGACAAGCCGTCCTCCGTGTCCTGCACCCGCCCATGGCGCACGATGCGGCCGGCATCCTCGCCGTCCGGCTTCCAGAAGGTGACCTCGTTGATCCAGCAGGCCTCCTCCAGGACGCGCTCGCTGAAGCCGAAGGCCTCGAACATCTCCATGGTGCGGCAGGCGATGCCGTCGGCCTGCCCCAGCTGCAGCGGGCCGTCCTTCTGTTCGACGATGCAGGTGCGGATGTCCGGGAATGCCGCGAGCTGCGCGGCCAGCGTCAGGCCGGCCGGGCCGCTGCCGACGACCAGCACGTCGACCCGCCCGGGCACCGCGTCGGCATGCGGCACTGCCGCGGGGGATGCCACGGCGACGCGCGGGTCGCCGGGACGAAAGCCGTCCAGGTGGAACTGCATGTTCGATCTCCAGGGTCTGCGCGGACTCTACTCGCCTACTCCGCCACCCGCGCGCTGCGGTCGCGGAACAGGCCGGCGCGCGCCAGCAGCGCGGTCGTCACCGGCACGGTGATGGCCAGCAGGATGATGATGGCCCAGTGATGCAGGGCCAGCCGCGAGGTGGCCGCGGTGAGGTGCACCACCGACGCCAGGGTCACGGCCCAGCTCCCCAGCGTATTCGCAAGCGCCGGCGCGTGCATGCGCAAGGCGAAATCCGGCAGGCGCAGCAGCCCGGTGGCGGCGGCCAGCACCAGCACGCCGCTGACCAGCAGCAGCAGCGCGACGACGGCATCGACGATCATTCGATCACCTCGCCGCGCAGCAGGAACTTGGCCAGTGCCGCGGTGCTGACGAAGCCGAACATCGCCATCAGCAATGCCGCCTCGAAGTAGGTGCTGCTCTGGTAGCGGATCGCCAGCACGAGCATCCCCAGCAGGGCCACCAGGAAGATGAAGTCCAGTGCGACCACCCTGTCCTGCGCGCGCGGGCCGCGGAACAGGCGGATGGTCGCCATGATCATGGCCACGCCATACATGACGAGCGTGAGCGTGATCGCCGCATCCAGCAGGTTCATTCGAAGATCTCCTTGAGCGGAAGCTCGTAGCGCCCCTTGTAGTGCGCGATGAAGGCGGCCTCGTCCTCCAGGTCGAAGACGTGGATCAGCAAGGTCGAGCCGTCGGCCGCCAGCTCGGACCAGACGGTGCCCGGCACCACCGCCGTGATGATGGCCAGCGCGGCCAGCCCGTGCGGGTCCCGCAGGTCCAGCGGCACGCTGACGAATGCGCCGCGTGGCGGCGTGCGCGCCGAACGCAGGATGCCGCCGGCGACCTCGAGCGCGGACAGCACCACGTCGCGACCCACGCGCAGCACCAGGCGCGCCAGCACCACCGGCTTGTGCACGCTGGGCCCCCGTGGCTTGAGCGGAGCGATCAGCACCGGGGCCAGCCACCCCACGAAGGCGCCGAGCAGCAGGTGCGCCGGCGCCAGCGAATCGTTGAGCAGCAGCCAGAGCGCCCACAGCGCGACGGACAGGAACGGGGAAGGAAACCAGCGGTTCATCGCGCTGCCCCCGCGGGCCCGGGCACCGGCTGCGTGTCCATCACGGCGCCGATGTACCCGCCCGGCGCATGCAGGGAGTCGGCCGCCGCCCGCGTGAACCGCAGCACGTGCTCGCCGCCGGCGGCCAGGGCCATGCAGCCCGCGAGCAGCAGCGTCACCGGCGCGACCTCCACCAGGCGCAACGCCTGGGGCGGCCGGCCGCGCACCGCCCAGAAGTGCGCGATGAAGGCCCGCACGAGCGCGATGGACGCGGCCAGGCTGGAGACGAAGACCAGGACGAACAGCACCCATGCCGCATCCGCTCCGGCGACCGGTGCCTGCCGCTCCAGGATGCCCTGCAGGATGGCGACCTTGCCCACGAACCCCGACAGCGGCGGCAGCCCGGCGACGACCAGCGCGCACAGCAGGAAGCTGGCGGCGAGGAAGGCGACGGACGCGGGGATGGCACGGCCCACCAGCGGGACCTCCTGGTCGTCCAGGTTCACCACGTCGGTCCGCACCGCTTCGCCGAAGGCGGGCAGCCGTTCGCCGAGGTCCGGCACCGGCGGGTCCACTTCGGCCTGGCGCCCGCGCTCCACCAGTTCCGCCAGCAGGAACAGCGCCGCGGCGCCGAGGGTGGAACTGGCCAGGTAGAACAAGGCACCCGCCGTGAGCGCGGGATGGTCCAGTCCGGCGGCGGCGATCACCATGCCGGACGACATGATGATGCTGTAGCCGCCGACGCGCCCGAGTTGCTGGGAGCGCAGCATGCCGACGGCGCCCAGGGCCAGCGTCGCCAGGCCGCCCCAGACCAGCAGGCCGCTGCCGAAATGCGCGGAGACGCCGGCGGTGACTGGGAAGCACAGCGTCCAGGTGCGCAGGACGGCGTACGCACCGACCTTGGTGAGCACCGCGAACATCGCCGCCGACGGCGCGCTGGCGGCCGAATACGCCGCCGGCAGCCAGAAGTTCAGGGGCCAGAACGCCGCCTTGGCGAGGAAGGCGACGGCCAGCAAGGCCGCGCCCGCGTGCAGCAGCCCCAGGTCTTCGCGCGGCGCCAGCGGCAGCTTCTGGGCGATGTCCGCCATGTTCAGCGTGCCGGTCACGCCGTACACCAGCGCGACGCCGATCAGGAACAGGAAGGAGGCCAGCAGGTTGACCACGATGTAGTGCAGGCCGGGACGCACGCGGCTGGTGCCGCCGCCGTGCAGCAGCAGGCCATAGGACGCCGCCAGCAGCACCTCGAAGAACACGAAGAGGTTGAACAGGTCGCCGGTGAGGAAGGCGCCGTTCAGGCCGGCCAGCTGCAGTTGCAGCAGGGGGTGGAAGTGGACGCTGGCGCGATGCCAGCGCGCCAGCGAGAACAGCACCGCGGCCACGCCGCCGGCCGCGGCCAGCAGCAGCATCCCGGCGGCCAGCGGGTCCAGCACCAGCACGATGCCGAACGGCACCGGCCAGTTGCCGGGCAGGTAGACGGCCAGGCTTTCGGGGGTCGCCGCGACGCGCGCGACGAGCCACGCGGCCAGCAGCAGGCTGGCCAGCATCGACACCACGTTCAGGCCGGCCTTGGCCCGGCGTTGCCGGTCGCCGATGCCGATCAGGAGCGCCGCCGTCGCCAGCGGCAGCAGCACCGGCACGGCGAGCAGGTGGGCGGCGGCCGGCAGCGATCCGCTCACGGCCGCTCCTCCTCGCCGTCCACGTGGTCGCTGTCGGTCAGTCCGCGCAGCGCCAGCAGGACCACCAGGAACAGCGCGGTGGTGGCGAAGCCGATGACGATCGCCGTGAGCACCAGCGATTGCGGCAACGGGTCGGTGTACTGCACCAGGTCCGCAACGACGCCCGGCTTGACGATCGGCTCCTTGCCGATCGACAGGCTGCCGACGCTGAAGATGAACAGGTTGGTGGCGTACGACAGCAGCGCCAGGCCCACCAGGACCTGGAAGGTGCGCGGCCTGAGCACGAGCCAGACGCCGGCCGAGGTGAGGACCCCGATGGCCAGGGCGATGACGACTTCCATCAGCTTCCCATCCCGGTGCCGCGCCGGCGCGCGCGCAGGGACTGGTGGCCCAGCGCGGTCAGCAGCAGCATCGTCGAGCCGAGCACCACCGCGAACACGCCCAGGTCGAAGATGGCCGCGCTCGGCAGGTGCAGGTCGCCCAGCAGCGGCCAAGTCACGTGCGCCGTGTGCGTGGTGAGCAGCGGGTACCCGAGCATCAGCGAGCCGAGGCCGGTGAGGACGGCCAGCACGAGCCCGGCGGCGGCCCATGCCGGCGGATCGATCCGCAGCCGCGACTCCACCCACTGCGTGCCGCTCACGAGGTATTGCGCCAGGAAGGCGATGCTCACCACCAGCCCCGCGACGAAGCCGCCGCCCGGCAGGTTGTGGCCGCGCAGCAGAAGATGGAACGCCACCACCACGGAGATCGGCAGCATCAGCCGCACCAGCACCGCCGGCACCAGCAGGTACCCGCGCGCGACGTCCTCCTCCTGCGGCAGGTCCTGCGGCCTGACCAGGTCCGTCTCGGCGTCCGGCGGCAGCACCCGTTGCTGCGGCGGCAGGACCGTGACTTCGCGCGGCGGCCGGAAGCGCCGCAGCAAGGCATAGACCGCCAGGCCCACGGTGGCCAGCACCGTGATCTCGCCGAGCGTGTCGAAGGCGCGGAAGTCGACCAGCATCACGTTGACGACGTTGCGGCCGCCGCCTTCCGGCAAGGCCTTGTCCAGGTAGAAGGGGGAGATGCTCTGCGCACCGGTGCGCGTGAGCAGCGCATACGACACGGCGGCCAGGCCGGCGCCCGCCAGCAACGACAGCACCAGGTCGCGGCCGCGCCGCCAGTCGGCGCGCACGCGGGTTTCGTTGGTCTCCTGTTCCTGCGGCTTGGGCAGCCAGCGCAGCCCGAGCAGGAAGAACACGGTCGTCACCGTCTCGACGGCGATCTGGGTCAACGCGAGGTCGGGCGCGGAGAACCAGGCGAAGGTGACGCTGACGACGATGCCGACGATGCCGAGCAGGGTCAGCGCGAACAGCCGGTGGGCCCGGGCCTGCCACGCGGCGCCGATGGCGGCCGCCGCCCCCACCAGCCAGAGCAGCACGAAGTCGATGGTGACGGGGACGCGCTCGCGCGAGCCCCACTCCAGCGGCACCACCAATGCGGAAGCCAGAGCGGCGGCGCCGGCGACCACCAGCATCCACAGCACCTGCTGCTGCAGGTGGCGGCTGCTGGTATGGCGCAGGACCTTGCGGGCGGCGGCGAACAGGCCGACCAGCACCGCCTCGAAGATGCGGCGGCCATCCAGCCTGCCGATTCCGGGCGCCGAGCGCAGCCCGTCCTGGGTGCGGCGCTTGCGAAACACGACGTACAGCCACGATCCGCCCAGCAAGGCCACCAGGCTCATGGCGAAGGGCGCGTTGAAGCCATGCCAGATCGACAGGCTGTACTGCGGCAAGGCGCCGCCGACCACCGGCGCGGCGGCCAGCGCCAGGATGTTGCCGATGGACAGGTTGGGCACGATGCCGACCACCAGGCAGGCCGCCACCAGCAAGGCCACCGGCACCCGCATCCACGCGGCCGGCTCGTGCGGCGTGCGCGGCACCTTGTCCGGCGGCGGGCCGAAGAACACGTGGTGGCCGATGCGCAGCGAATACACCACCGCGAAGACGCCGGCGACGGTCGCCGCCAGCGGCAGGCCGAACTCGACGAGCGGCGAGAACTGCACCAGCACCGTCTCGGAGAAGAACATCTCCTTGGACAGGAAGCCATTGAGCAGCGGCACGCCGCCCATCGCGGCGCAGGCGATGATCGCCAGCGTCCCGGTGCGCGGCATGGCGGGGAGCAGGCCGTGCAGCCGCCGCATGTCGCGCGTGCCGGTCTCGTGGTCGATGATGCCGACGGCCATGAACAGCGAGGCCTTGAAGGTCGCGTGGTTGATGATGTGGAACACCGCGGCGACGGCGGCCAGCGGGCTGGACAGGCCCAGCAGCAAGGTGATGAGCCCCAGGTGGCTGATGGTCGAATACGCCAGCACGCCCTTCAGGTCGTTCTGGAACATCGCGATGTAGGCCCCCAGCAGCAGCGTCACCAGGCCGGCCCCGCCGACCAGGTAGAACCACGCGTCGGTGCCCGCCAGCACCGGCCACAGGCGCGCCATCAGGAACACGCCCGCCTTCACCATGGTGGCCGAATGCAGGTAGGCGGAGACGGGTGTCGGCGCGGCCATGGCATGCGGCAGCCAGAAGTGGAACGGGAACTGCGCGCTCTTGGTCAAGGTGCCGAGCAGCACCAGCACCAGGATCGGGAGGTAGAGCGCATGCGCCCGCACCTTGTCGCCGGCGGCCAGCACGGCGTCCAGTTCGTAGCTGCCCACCACGTGTCCGAGCAGCAAGACGCCGGCCAGCAAGGCGAGGCCGCCGGTGGCGGTGACGATGAACGCCAGGCGGGCGCCGCGGCGCGCGTCCCGGCGGTGCTGCCAGTAGCCGATCAGCAGGAAGGAGAACAGGCTGGTGAGTTCCCAGAACACCACCAGCTGCACCAGGTTCCCGGACAGCACCACGCCCAGCATGGCGCCCATGAACCCGAGCAGGAGCGAATAGAAGCGCGCCGCCGGATCATCGGGCGACAGGTAGTAGCGGGCGTACAGCACCACCAGCGCGCCGATGCCGCTCACGAGCAGGCCGAACATCCAGGCGAAGCCGTCGATGCGCACGACCAGGTCGATGCCCAGGCTCGGCAGCCACTGCACCGTGTCGCGCACCACGGCGCCGGAAGCGACGGCGCCGTACTGGAACGCGAGGCCGGCCGCGACCGCCAGCGCGATGCCGCCGGCCAGCAGGGACTCCCAATTGCGCGCACGCGTCGGCAGCAGCGCCGCCAGCAGGCTCCCTGCGAAGGGGAGCAGGATCATCCACCACAACGCCATGCGGCCAGTTTATGCGCAGCCTACGTGACGTAATCGCCCGTGGCTTCGGGCTGGAACAGGATCTTCTCGATCTGCACCAGGCTTTCCACGCCGCCCGGGCCGTTCCACTGCGCGATGGCGCCCACCGGCAGTCCGATGAGGCCCATGCCGGCGGGCGAGCACACGGAGATGAAGCCCCGGGCGGGCTCCGCGTCCGGGGGATAGCAAAGCACCATCACCTGCCGCCGTTCCAGCTTCAGGTCGAGGACGACGAATTGCGCGTACATCGTCACCACTTCGGGGGGAATGGACCGCGCGGGGACGATGTCGGCCTCGTCCAGGATGGACTCCAGCTGCGGCAGCGCGCCGCGCGCGGTGAATTTCTTCAGGCGGGTGAAGTCGAGCTCGGTGAGCTTGCGCTCGCCGTGGGGGGAAGCATGCATGGAAGCACTCCATTCGGTGCGAACCCACGCCGGCGGGCGCGGCTCGCGAACGCGCCGGGCGGGTGCCCGGCGGTCGATGGATGGCGCTTGAAAGGGGAAGTGGCGACCGCCGGGCTCAGGAATGTGCGGGCGTTCGCTGCAGCATGGACCGGAGTATAGGACCCGCTACTGCCGGGCTGGAAACCCAATCCGGCATGGGCCCCATGGGTATTTGCCCGGATGAGTAGCCCGAACGGATTCATTTCGGCGCACACTAGGAAGTTGACCTAGTCGTCGCGACCGCTTCGCTTAATCCGCGCGGCGATGGCCGTTCTATCTTTGGGGCATGAACATGCCGGAGCAGAACACCCGCAGGACGCTGTACCCCCTGGCTTCCATGGCATTGGCGGCCAGCCTGCTCTGCGCCACGGCGTTCGACGCGACGGCCGGCGGCACCAGCGCGCAGGGCACCCTGCACGTGAGCGTGGTGGTCAAGCGGCACACAGCGATTCGCATGAATGCGCCGCAGTCGCTGACCATCTCCGAAAGCGACGTGCAAAGAGGCTACGTGGACGTGGCGTCCCCCCTGGAAGTGACCGTGCGCAGCAACGTGCCGGAGGGCTATACGCTCGCCTTGCAGAACCAGGGCGAACAGGTGCGCGAGGCGCTCGTGCAAGGAGGATCCGCGCCGCTGGTGGTCAGCGCCGGCGGCGGCTCGCTCTCGCGCCGCGCGCCGCGCCACGGCCTCTGGACGGAAACGCTGGCGCTGCGCGTGCGGTTCCAGCTCTCGGCCGCGGCCCGCCCGGGTGTCCATGCATGGCCGCTGACGGTCTCGATGATGGGGATGTGAGGCCGCGCTCAGTCCGGCAGCGGCGCGGGCGTCCCCGCCGCGGCGCAAGCGTCCAGCGCATCCAGCAGGTCGTCCATCGCATACGGCTTGCGCAGCACCTTCCACACGCCGTCCGGCGTGCGTGACGTGTAGCCCGTCGCCACCAGCGCGGGCAGCTTCGGGCAATGCGTGCGGCACCACTCCACCAGGTCGAGGCCCGTCATGGCGCCGGGCATCATGATGTCCGTGAACAGGATATCGGCGGCGCAGTCCTCCTGCTCCAGCAGCGCCTGCGCTTCATCCGCCGTGCGGCACAGCCTGACGTGGTGGCCTTCGTGCTCCAGCGCCGCCATGACGACGGAGGCCACCAGCACGTCGTCTTCCACCATCAGGATGCGCAGCGGCCCGCGCGAATGCCGCTCGCGCGGCGCCCCCGCCACCTGCACCACGGCCGGGCCCCGGGCCACGGGCAGCAGCAAGGTGACGCAGGTGCCCCGGCCCGGCGCGCTGGTGATGCCGACGTCGCCGCCGGACTGGCGCGCGAACGCCTGCACCTGCGGCAGCCCCAGGCCGCTTCCCGCCCCGACGGGCTTGGTGGTGAAGTACGGCTCGAACACGCGCGCCAGCGTCTGAGCGTCCATGCCGTGCCCGGTGTCCTCCACGTCGATGCGCACCAGCGGCACGTCGGCCTCGTCGCCGATGTCGTCGCGCACGGCCCGCGCGCGCAGCGTGACGGTGCCGCCGGTGGGCATCGCGTCCCGTGCGTTGAACACCAGGTTCAGCAACGCGAGTTCGAGCTGCGTCGGATCCGCGAGGATGGCCGGCAGTGACGGCTCGAGGTGCGCGACCAGCTCGATCCGCTCGCCGAGCGCCTTGCCCGTCAGCTCGCGGGTTCGCAGCAGCAGGTCGGGCAGGTCGACCGGCTGCGGCCGCAACTGCTGCGCGCGGCCGAAGGCCAGCATCTGGCGCACCTGCTCGGCGGCCTTGCCGCAGGCGGCCATCGCCGCTTCAAGCGGCCGCGTGTGCCGTCCGGGCGGAACCGAGCGCAAGACCACCTGCAGTCCCATGCTGATGGTCTGCAGCAGGTTGTTGAAGTCATGCGCGATGCCGCCGGTCAGCCGGCCGATGGCCTCGTGCTTGCGCGCCTCGAACAGGCTCGCCTCCGCCCGGCGGGCTTCGCTGACGGCCTGCGCGACCCGCGATTCGAGCGCCTGCTCCGCCTCGCGGGCGCGCACTCCCGCGCCGTGCAGCACGCCGCCCACCCGGTCGATCTCGGCCAGGCCGGTATGCAGGGGCTCCGGAACGCGTTGCGCGAGGAGTTCGCCCGCCGCGTCTTCGAGCGCTCGCACCGGACCGCTGATGCGCCGCGCCGCGAGCGCGGCCAGCCCGAGGCCCAGTGCCAGCAGGATCGCCGAGACGGCGGTGGCGCGCAGCGCCAGCTGTTGCGCGGCCTGCAGGAGCTGGGCTTCGGGCAGCGCCACCAGCGCCGTCCAGCCGTGACGGCCGGGCGGCGCGAGGAAGGTGAGGCTGGCGACGCCGTCCAGCGTCACGGTCTGCACGAAGCCGCTGCCGCCGCGCTCGGCGAGCGCGCGCAACTCCGGATGGCTGGCGCGCATCCCGAGCCAGCGCTCGGCGTCGCGATTGCGGCCCATGACGCGCTGCTGCGCGTCGAGCACCGCCACCGTGCTGCCTTCCCGGTAAGGCTGCTGCCTGATGACCTCCAGCACCCGCGCCGGCGTGAAGGGGATGCCCACGTTGAATTCGGGCGGCGACTGGCCCGTTTCGGGCACCAGCACCGCGATGGCCGGATTGCCCGACACCGGCCCCCTGGGGACGAAGGACACGCCCATGTCGCGCTCGACGAACAGCGATCCGGGGCGGCGGGGAACGACGGTGGATTGCGGCTGCGCCGTGAAGACGTACTGGCGGGTCCGGTCGACCAGGAACACCGAATCGCCGGTGCCTTCGGTGGCCAGCCGCGCGACGCGCTCGAAGGCCTGGAAATCGCGCGCCTTCAGCGAGGGCAGCGAGGCCAGCGCCCGGGCCAGGCTGACCCGCCGGTCGAGCTCGGCCTGCACGGCGAAGCTGAGGGCGGAGGCCTGCTGCTGGAGCTCGCCCCGCGCCGCTGCCTCCTCGCGCAGGTAGGCGCCGCGCGCCTGCAGGCCGAGGGCGATGACCGCCGGGAGCCAGAGCGCCAGCAGCAGCAGGACAAGGCGGGAGCGGATGCTGGCGGGACGGCCGGGAAAGCGCATGGACGGCGCAGTCTAGCCGAGCCGTGCCGTTGCCGCAGCCTGCATCACCCGGATGGAATTTCGTCGAACATCCGCAGCAGCGCCGCGCGATCGCGCAATACCACGTGCCGGGTCTGCACGGCGATCAGGCCGCGCCGCTGCAGCGACGAGAACGTGCGGCTGACCGTCTCCAGCTGGAGCCCGAGATAGCTGCCGATGTCGGCGCGCGACATGCGCAGGTGGAATTCGGCCGGCGAATAACCCCGCACCTGCAGCCGGCGCGACAGGTTCAGCAGAAAAGAAGCCAGGCGCTGCTGCGCGTTCATGCTGGCCAGCAGCAGGTTCAGCTTCTGCTTGCGCACCAGCTCGCGGCCGATGAGGCGCGGCAGCAGGCGCCCCAGCTGGCCGGGGTCGCGCCGCCCGGCGCCGTGCAAGGGCAGGACGACGACTTCCGAATCCTCCAGGGCGATCGCCCGGCTGGCGTGGCGCTCCTGCGCCAGCCCGTCGAGACCGAGCACGTCGCCGGCCAGCTGGAAGCCGGTGACGTGTTCGTGCCCGTCGGGACCGGTGATGACGGTCTTGAACATGCCGGATCGCACCGCAAGGAAGTCCAGGCAGGGATCACCTTCGCGGAACAAGGCCTCGCCGCGCCGCACGCGCCGGCGCGAGGAGACGGTGTCCGCCGCGTCGTCCGGGTTCGCCAGTTCGCAAGGCGCACACGGGTCGCCGTCCTGGCAGGTGGAACACGTGAGGGCCTGGGCGTTCATAACATGAGTATTTGGTGCATATTATAATTCGACCGCGCCACTCCGCAGGAAAAACCCCATGCCCAGCCCCGATCTCTGTACCGAAGAAGAAGTGCGCCGGCTGGTGCACGGTTTCTATGCCAGCGTGCGCAAGGACGAAGTGCTCGGCCCGATCTTCGAGCAGCACGTGGGGGACTGGGACCGCCACCTGCCCACGATGATCGATTTCTGGTCCGCCGCCTTGCGGGGCACCGCGCGCTTTCGCGGCACGCCCATGCCGAAACATGCGGCCCTGCCGGGATTGAGCGCGCAACTGTTCCACCGCTGGCTCGCGCTGTTCCGGCAGACCACCGCCACGCTGGGCAACGAGGCGATGGCCGAACGCGCCAACACGCTGGCCGCGCGCATCGCCGACAGCCTCTGGCACCGCTGGCAGCTCGCCAACGGCGGGCCCTCGCCAGCCCGGCCAGCCTGAGCCAGGGACCTGCAATGCGGCTCGCGCGCATGACCGACTACGCCATCCGGCTGCTGATCTACGTGGCCCAGCGGCCGGAGCGCCGGTGCACGATCTCCGAAGTGGCGTCCGCCTACGGCCTGTCGCAGACCCACCTGATGAAGATCACCAACCAGCTCGCGCTGGACGGCTGGCTGGGCACCACGCGCGGCAAGGGCGGCGGCATCCGGCTGGCACGGCCGCCGTCCGCCATCGTGCTTGGCGACGTGGTGCGCACGATGGAGCCGGACTTCTTCATCGTCGAGTGCTTCGCCACCGGGCACGCTTGCATCCTGCACGGCAACTGCAAGCTCACCGGCGTGATGGACGGCGCCCTGCGCAGCTTCATGGATTACCTGGACAGCCATACGCTGGCCGACGTGCTGCCGCCGCCACCCGGGACCGCGAGCGTGCGGCCGGTGCGGATTCATGTCCGGAACAAGGTGGCTGCCCGCTGATGCTGGATGGCGTACGGGTCTTCACCGTGGGGCACTCCACGCTCGGCGCCGCGGCCTTCCAGGCGACGCTGCAATGCCATGGCATCGAAGTGCTGGCCGATGTCCGGCGCTTTCCCGGCTCACGCCGCCACCCGCACTTCGGCGCCGAGGCGCTGGCAGCCAGCTTGCAGGCCGGCGGCATCGATTACGTGTGGCTCGCCCGGCTGGGGGGCAGGCGGCGCGACAGCGCGTCAACGCAGCACCTCGGTTGGATCAATCCGTCCTTCCGCTCCTACGCGGCGTACACGTGGAGCGATGAATTCGCGGAGGGACTGGCCGAGCTGGTCGGCATCGCCACCGCGGCACCGACGGCGATCATGTGCTCCGAGCTGCCGTGGTGGCGCTGCCATCGCGCGCTCATCTCGGACGTGCTGCGTTTCCTCGGCGCCGAGGTGCTGCACATCATGGGAGAAGGCGCGCCACGCCCGCATCCGTACACCGCGCCGGCGCGGATCGTGGCGGGGGAGTTGGTGTATCCGGTGGAAGACAAAAGGACCGATGAGTGTTGCGATTGAGGCTCAGTTGCCGGCCTTCACCCGTCGCACCATGGCGACCAGCGCCGCCTCGATCAGCTGCGACGCAGTCTTCGCGCCCACCGTGCCCTCCGCGCGGCCGACGACATTGACGCCGGTGCGGAACCTGGCCTGCCAGCTCTCCCCGGCGCGCGTGATCTCCGCGTAGCACAGCAGCTTGCCGTCGGCGTCATCGATGCGGGCCGTGTCGTGGCTGGGGTCCGGCTTGAATGTGACGTCGGGATGCAACCTGGCGCCCAGGTAGATGGGCGTGCGCAGGACGTGGTCCGCTGCGAAGTCGAACTCCTCCACCCGGACAAACGCAGCGTGGGAAAAATTGAAGCTGAAAGCCCACTCCAGCACGAAGTACGGCGCGGGCCCCGGCAGATGTTCGTCCAGGATGCCCGGCCTGATACCGCTGAGTCGGTTGTCCATCGAATCCTCGTGTCAACCTCCGGATAACGGACACGGACAAGGTTTGGACGGGTGGGATACCCCTGTCAACCGGGTTCGATGCACATCGTCCGCCCCGGCTCCGGTCCGCGTCAGCCAGCAAGCTCTTGCTGTCGCAGGTGGCACCTTGCCGGCGTCGGACGGACCTGGCCAGCACTCCATTTGTCCAAATATTTTGGATCCGGCCCTCCCAGGGCGCTCGACGTCGGACGGCGCTGACTCCGCTGGCTGCCGGGCTGGACTAGATTGCAGCTGGATCGGTCGTGCAGGCGGCTTGCCGGAGCCGTCGCATTCCACACGAAGGAGACCCGTCATGCATGAAAAGTACGCGTCCTGCATCCAGGCTTGCCACGCCTGCGTCGCCGAGTGCAATCACTGCGCCATGGCCTGCTTGCAGGAGGACAACGTGAAGATGATGGCGCGCTGCATCGCACTCGATGTCGACTGCGCCGAAATCTGCGCCCTCGCCGCGGCGGCCATGGCGCGCGGCAGCGAGAACGCGCGTCGGATCTGCGCCGCCTGTGCCGACGTCTGCCAGGCTTGCGGCGACGAGTGCGGCAAGCACCGCCACGATCACTGCCAGCGCTGCGCCGCGGCGTGCCGCCGCTGCGCCGAAGAGTGCAGGCGCATGGCTACGGCATAGCGGCGGGCAGCCGCGCAGCCTCCAGCGCACGCAATCGCTTGACAGCCTCGCGGGAGCGACGGCGCGGCCGCACCTGCGCCAGTTCGGCGTGCAGGTCGCGCGCGATCCGATCCAGTCCCCGGCGCCGGTCGCCGGTGCACGCGGCCGCGGCGATGGCCTCCACCGCATCCAGAACCCGCCCGATCACCTGCAGGTCCAGCCTCGCGTGCCGGACCACCGGCAGCAGCGCCAGCTCGCACATCACTCTGAAATCCGGCGCCGGTGCGATCACCCGCAGCCGGCCATCCTGGAAACGGTGCGGGTCCGGCAGGCGGCGGCGGGCGAGCCGGGCGAGGAGCGACCCGATCTGGTCCACGCACATCGTGGCGGTGGTCGGATCGTTGATGCCGGGGGACAGCGCCCGCAAGGCCACATCCACCAACTGCTGCAGGCCATACCCCGGATCCTGTTCCACCGTGCGCTGGCGGGCCATATCGATGCAGCCTCGCAGGCGACTGCACACCGCGCCGGAAGGCGGTTCTTCGCCGCCGACCTCCAGCAGGACGTCGCCCTCGCTCAGGTACGCCCCAGCCGAAACGCGCAGACGGATGACGCGGTCGCTCTCGCACGCGGCCATCAACAGGGCGTCCGTGTCGATCGAGGCCACGTATCCATTGCGCGAAGCGGCCACAGGATGCCACCGGCCCGGCAGTTCGACCTCCCCCACGTCGGGCGGCGCGGGCGCTCCCAACTCCTCGGGGAACAGTCGGTCGATCGCCTCCGCGGTGTCCTGCCCGATGTTGTGCAGGATCGTCGAGGCCTGGATGCTCACGGCGACGTGGTGGATGAAGAAGATGAGCACGCCGATGCCGGCAAAGGCGAGGCCCAGCCCGCCCAGCACGGCCAGGGAAGGGATGAAGCCGCCCTCGTCGCCGCCGCGGATCGTTCGCAGCACGACCAGGCAGTAGGCAAAGATGCCCACGAACACCCCCAGCACCGCCTGCGTCGGGCGGTCCCGCATGAAGTTGCGCAGCACGCGCGGCGAGTACTGGGTGGAACTCAGCGAGAGCGTGACCATCGTGATGGAGAACACCACCCCGGCCACCGTCGCCATGGAAGTGGCGATGGCCGACAGCATGGCGCGCGAGCCGTCCGCTCCCGCGCCGAACAGGCGCGGAGACCACTTGGACAGGTCGGTGGACTGCCAGGCGCTCAGCTCGATGAGGGCCACGGCCAGCCCCATCGCCGCCAGCACGATCACCGAGGGCACGAACCAGAAGCTGGAACTCAGGCGCAACCAGGTGCGGGCGGCCATTCAGCGGCCCTCTTGTTGCTCCAGCTCCCCGATCAGGGTCTTCATGGTCGCGATCTCCTCCCGCTGCGCGCGGATGATCTGGTCGGGGAGCCGAGCAACACGGCGACGCTGGTGGCCGCGATCGCCAGGTTCGCGGTGCGGTTGTTGTACATGTGCCGCATGAAGGCCAGCATGACCAGCGCCATCACGGCGCCCATCAGGCAGGCCATGTACAGGCGGGTCTCGCTCCAGGCCACATGGTCCAGCGAGTAGGTGTTGAGGTACATGAGGCCGTACATGATCACGGTGGACGTGCCGACCATCAGGAAGAAGCGGAGGTAGCTGCCGTGCATCGTGTTCTCCTTCATCGATGCTGCATGCTGCCTACCTGGCGCCGGCTGTCTGTAGGCGCGTTCCAATCTTAGCGAGGCCAGCGGCCGCGAAACCTAGCCGGAATAGCCCGCCATGCGGGGCAGCACCAGCACGAAGTCCGCCCACGCGGTCACCAGGGCCAGGGCGCCGAGCATCACCAGCAGGAAGGGCCACGTTTCGCGCAGCAACGGCCCCATCCGCACGTTGGCCACCTTCATCATCATGAAGAGCAGCAGCCCGTAGGGCGGGGTGACCAGCCCGATCATGATGTTCAGGACGGCCATGACGCCGAAATGCACCGGGTCGATCCCGAGCGCCTGCGCCGTGGGCAGCAGCACAGGCAGGATCACCAGGATGATGGTGGATCCCTCCAGGAACGCCCCGAGCAGGAGGAGCAGCAGGTTCACCATCAGCAGGAAGGCCATCGGCGAGAGGTCCAACCCGCCCAGCTGGCGGCTCAGCGCCGCGGGGATGTTCTCGGAGGTGATGACGTAGTTGAACACCAGGGCGCCCGCTATCAGCATGCCGATCGAGATGCTCATGCGCGCGCTGGTGAGCAGCGAGTCGTAGAACTCCGTCCAGCGCAGCTTGTAGAGGGCCACGGAAATCAGCAACGCATACGCCGCGGCCACGCCCGCCGCTTCGGTCGGCGTCGTCACGCCGCTGTACAGGCAGCCCAGCAGGACCACGGGCAGCATCAGCGCGGGGAAGGCCTCGCGCGTGATGCGGGGCATCTCGCGCAGCGGCACCTTGGCTTCCAGCGGGAAGTTGCGCTTCTTGGCCAGCCACCAGATCAGACCCATCTGCACGCCGCCGAGCAGCAGGCCGGGCAGCACCCCGGCGATGAAAAGGTAGCCTATGGAGGTGCCGGACACCAGCGCATACAGCACCAGGGGGATCGACGGCGGCAGGATCGGGCCGATGACCGAGGACACCGCGCTGAGGGCCGCCGCGAATTCGGGCGTGTACCGCTTGCCGCGCGTCATCATCTCCTGCATCAGCTTGCCCGAACCCGCAGCGTCGGCGAGCGCGCTGCCCGACATGCTGGCGAACACCACGCTTTGCAGCACGTTGACCTGCGCCAGCCCGCCGGGGAAACGCCCGACCAGCGCGTTGCAGAACTTCAGCAGCCGGTCGAGGATGCTGCCGTTGCTCATGATGGCCGCGGCCAGGATGAACAGCGGGATGGCGAGCAGCAGGAAGCTCGAGTAGGTGCCGTTGAGCAATTGCTCGGCGGCCGCGCCCATGTCCATGCCCTTGAGGTACAGGTACAGCACCGAGCCGCCGATCATGGCGTGCCCCACGGGAACGCCCAGGAGGCTCAGGGCGAAGATGGTGCCGAGGGCGAGCGCGAAGGGGCTGGTCAGGTTCACAGTGCGGAGGAGGTTGCGCCGGGGTCGCTGGACGCCGGCAACGTGCCGCGGATCGCCCGCACCAGCTGGCGCAGCGCGCGCAGCAGGACGGCCACGACGAAGACGATGTAGATGGAATAGGTGATGTCCATCCGCACCCCGAGGTAGGAGCTCTTCTCCACCTTCATGAAGGCCACGTAGTCGTAGGACGCTCGCAGCGACATCCCGAACAGCACCAGGATGCTGATCGCCGCGATGGCCGCGAGGACGCGCCGGGTCCGCGGGCCCACCCGCTCCACCAGCAGGTCGATGCGGATCTCCTCGTCGTCCTTGAGCACGAACGACGCGCCCCACAGCACCAGCCACAGCCAGGCCGCCAGCGACAGCTCCGTCGTCCAGCCCACCGGCCAGTTGAAGACATACCGCAGGACGATCTGGACGATGAAGGCGGCGAAGATCACCGCCAGCAGGGCTGCCGCCACCGCTTCGGCGAAGCGGTGGAGGGCCTGGAAGCCACGGCTGAACATCGGGCCGCGCGTCACTTCATCGCGTTGATCTTGTCCAGCATGCCGGCCGGCCAGGACTTGGCTTCATCCGACGCCAGGTACACCTTCTGCGCATGCTCGCGGAAGGCGGCGATGTTGGGCGTGTACACGTCCAGCCCGCCCTTGCGGAAACTTTCGGCCAGCTCGGCCTCGCGCTTCTGGTGCTCGGCCGTGCTCCACGCGATGGCCTTGTCGGCGGCGGCCTGGAAGGCGCGCTGCTTCTGCGGGTTCATCGCGTTCCAGGTCTTCATGTTCACCGTCAGCAGGTCGAACGCCACCAGGTGCGAGGTCAGCACGATCTGCGACATGACCTCGTTGAACTTCATGTTCTGCACGTTGGGCAGCGGGTTGTCCTGGCCGTCCACCGAGCCGGTCTGCAGGCCGGTGTAGGTCTCGGCATACGCCATCGGCGTCGGGTTGGCGCCGATGGAGCGGCCCAGCAGCTGCCATGCGTCGCCGGGCGGCATGCGCAGCTTGACGCCCTGCAGGTCGGCCGGCACGCTGATCTTCTTCTTCGGCTTCAGGCCGACGTGGCGGGTGCCGAAGAAAGTCGGGCCGAGGATCTTCACCTTCACCTGGTCTTCGACCATCTTCTTCATCTGCGCGCCCGCGTCGCTGGCGAAGAAGGCGTTGAGGTGGTTCGCATCGCGGAAGACGTAGGCGGCGGTCAGCAGCGACCAGGCCGGCACCTGCTTGGCGAAGTCCTGGGGGGCGATGTTGCCCATTTCCAGGTTGTCGCGCTGCAGGGCGACCAGCTCGGTGCCCTGGCGGAACAGCGTGGAGTTCAGGTGCAGCTCCAGCTTGTAGTCGGCCTCCACCTCCTTGGCGAACATCTTCATCATGTCCGCGCGGATGTCCTTGTCCGAGAAGACTGCGGCAAAGCGCAGCGTCTGGCCTTGCGCCCAGGTGGGCAGTGCGGCGGAGGCTGCCAGCGCGGCGCCCGCGCCGATCAGGGTGCGGCGGTCAATGGAACGGTTCATGATGGTCTCCTGTTCGTGGTGTGAAAGGCAAGAAAAACTCATTGGGCGAGGCGCTGGGCCAGCGCGCGTATCGCGAGTTCGTAGCCGAAGGGCCCGAACCCGCAGATCACGCCCGTGGCCGCCAGCGAAACCAGCGAATGCTGGTACAGCGCATCCCGGCGATGGATGTTGGTCACGTGGACTTCCGCGATCGGCTGGTCCAGCGTCTTCAGGGCGTCCAGCAGCGGGATGGAGCGAAACGACAGCCCTGCCGGATTGATCGCGACGGCCGCGGCCTTCTCCCGCGCCTCCTGCACCCAGTCCACCATCACCCCCTCGTGGTTGGTCTGGCGGAACTCGCAGTCGAAACCCAGTTCCCGCGTCACGCGGCGGCACAGTTCCTCCACCTGGGCGAGGGTCGTGCTCCCGTACAAGTGCGGCTCGCGCACGCCGAGAAGGTTGAGATTGGGTCCATTGAGGACGTAGATGGTGCCGCTCATGCGAGGCATTCTGGCGGCCGTGTGGGAAAATCTTTCCCGACTGGAAAGACATTTCACATAAAGAAATATGATCATCGCCCTCGATCGCGGCCTCTCGGTGCTGGAGCACCTGACCCGGTATCCGCAAGGCGTGCCGATCTCCCTGATCGCGTCCGAGCTGGACATCCCGCTGTCGACGTGCCACCGCTTGCTGGCCGAACTCCAGCGCCGTGACTACGTTCGCCAGACCCGGCAGCAAGGGGACTATGTGCTGACCACGAAAGTGGTTTCGCTGGGCCTGGGATTCCTCAGCAGCGGGGGCATCGTGGACATTGCCGAGCCGCTGCTGGAGCGGCTGGCGCAGCGCTCCGGCGAGCTGGTCCGGCTTTCGATCGTGGACGAAGACCGGTTGACCTTCGTCGCGAAATCCCAGGGCTTGCGCCAGCAGGGCATGCGCTACGACCCGGACATGGGCGCGGACGCGCGGCTGTCGTGCACGGCCTCCGGCCATGCCTGGCTCATGACGCTGAGCGACGAACGCGCGCTGGAGCTCGTGCTGCGCCAGGGCTTCGGCAAGCCCGGCGAGTACGGGCCGGCGGCGCCGACCACCGTCAAGGCCCTGCTCGGATTCCTGCACGCGGCCCGGGTGCGCGGCTACGCGGTCATCAACGAGGTGTTCGCGCCCCGCATGAGCGCGATCGCGGCGCCCGTCTACCGCCGCAAGGACGCGATCGGTGTGATCAGCATCGCCGGTCCGCGCACCCGCCTGACGGCTGCGCGGATGCACGAACTCGCGCCGGCGCTGCTCGAGGCCACCGCCGAGCTCGGGCCCATCAGCAACGCGTCCACCCTGTTCGGCCGGCCTGCCTTGGGCAAGGGCTGAGCGGAGCCCTGCGTCACGCCGGAGCGATCGCCGAGGCCAGGTCGTCGAGCGGCGCCTCCACGTCGCGCCGCCACCAGCGGCCGTCGGCCGACGTCGCAATGAATCCGAGCCGACCGTACAGGTCCGCAGCCACCCCGTTGCGCGGCGTGGCGACGTACTCCCCCACCAGCGCGGCGACACCCATGGCCCGCGCGCGGGCCACCAGGTCGGCGAGCAGGAAGGCCTCGGCCCCGCGGGCGAACACGCGGCAGCTCATGAGCCAATGGTCGATGCGCAGCGCATCGTCCTCGCGCACGGCGACCAGCGTCGCCACGATCCCGTGGTCGGCCAGCCGGTCGCGCAGGCGCAGCACCAGCACCAGCGCATCGTCACGCGCGCACAGCGTGGCCAGTTGCGCCGCGGGGTAGCGCCGGGTGGTGAGGTTGAACTGGTTGGTCTTGCCTTCCATCTGGGCGAGCCGCGGCAGGTCCGCCGGGCCGGCGGGCGACACGCTGCCCACCATCGCCAGGTCGCGCAGGAAAGCGTCGATGTCGACGTGACGCACCTGCGCCTCGCGGAGTGCGGCACGGGACGCGTAGGAACCAGCGCGGCCCAGGTCGTCCGCGGTGTACGCGGGATGGTCGAACCAATGGCCTGCGTCCAGCCGCGCGACGAAGCCGGCCGGGTCGTCGCCCAGTTCGACGGTGGCAACCTCGGGCAATGCGCTGCGCACCAGCGCGCACTCGGCCGGGTTGTCGTCGGCGAACACGATGGCGTCGAGCGCCACGTCGAGCTCGCGCGCGATGCGCTGCAAGCCGGCCGCCTTGTCGTCCCAGCTGCACACCACTGCGGCGAAGTCGCCGCGACGCAAGCTTGCACCGGGATGGGCGAAGCCCGGTGCCGCCAGCGCCTCGTCGTTCTTGCTGCACACCGCCAGCACCACGCCGCGCTGGCGCAACTGCGCCAGGTACTGCTGCCAGTCCGCGAAGGCTTCGCCGCGCGCGCCGTGGTCCGGCCCCAAGGCGATGCCTCCGGGGCCGAGGTCGCCGATGGGACCGCCCCACAAGGTGTCGTCGAGGTCGAGCACGAGCACCTTGCGCACCCGGCCCGTCACCGCGCGCCAGGCGCCGCGGAACCAGGGCAGGTAGTCCGGCAGGAACCTCGGATCGCAAGCCAGCCGGCCCGCATGGTGGTAACGCTCGGGCGCCCAGGCTGCCGTCCCGACGCGCTCGGCCAGCCGGTCCAGTTCCAGCGGCACGACGCGCCCTGCCCCACGTTCGAGCAGCGCCAGGTTGAGGGCGGCCACGCGGCGCGCGGGCGACGCCGGCAAACCGCGTTCCGCCGGGCCGCGCCAGCCGCGCGCGGGCGGCACCACCAGGTGCTGCACCACGCGGCAGCCGCGCGCCTCCAGCGCGAACCACAGGGCTTCGTGCCGCCGCATCGCGTCGCCATGCAGTTGCGCGAGCGCGGATGCATCCGTGTCGGGCGCCACCGCTGCAACGGCCTGGCGCCAGTGCGGAACCAGCACCGCGATTTCGGGCCGGAAGGCATGCAGCGCCGAGGCCGGGTCCACGCAGGCCTGGGCCATCGCGCCGGCCGGCTCCACATGGAACAAAGCCAGCTCGCCTTCCAGCGCGATCGCGCAAGCCATGGCCCGCTGCAGGAAATCGACGGACACGTCGCCACCGACGGCGACGCGGCGCACCGGCCGGCCGACGGCCACCGCCTCGCGCGCCAGCGTCCCCAGCTCCTCCGCGCACGCGAACACATCGGCGGCGTTGAGGCCCGGCGCCGCCAGGCGCGCTCGCAGCGACTCGAATTCAGCCGATGCCATGCCGGGCGGCGACGGCGCGCACCGCGCCCACGGACGTGAGCTGCTCGATGTCCTCGCTGGACAGCGTGATGCCGTGCGTGACTTCGATCATGCTGGCCAGCAGGATGATCTTCAGGCTGTCCCATTGCGGCATGGTTTGCACGCCGTCGTCCTCGGAGAGGTCCGCCGGCTGGACCTGCAGCACCTGGGCGATCAGGGGAAGGATGTCCGTCATTTCCTATGATTGTGTCCCATGGACGCCAACACCCTGTACCTGGAACTCCTGAAGCGCAGCCTGACGGACACGCTGCATGGCAGGGAGCCCGATCCGGAAGCAGGCATGCAGCGCTACATGCTGGACTTCATCCGCCACTACGTTCCCGAGCGGGCGATCACCATGTTGCCGCGCGCGCGGCTGGACCACCTGCAGGCGTGCGTCGAAGACGTGCTCGAGCGCGGCGTCCCCGGCGACCTGCTCGAAGCGGGGGTGTGGCGGGGCGGCGCGGTGGCCTTGATGCGCGGGGTGCTGGCCGTGCATGGCGTCACCGACCGGGTGGTCTGGGGCGCCGACTCCTTCGAAGGCCTGCCCGAACCCGACGCCGCCCGCTTCCCGCGGGAAGCGGCGGCCCACGACGGGCCGGTGCTGCGCGACGCCCTGCAGAACCTTGCCGTGGGCGTGGACAAGGTGCGCGCCAACATCGCGCGCTTCGGGCTGCTCGACGCGCAGGTGCAGCTGCTGCCCGGCTGGTTCGGCGAGTCACTGCCGCGCGCGCCGCTGCAGCGGCTGGCCGTGCTGCGCGTGGACTGCGACTTCTACCAGTCGACCCGCGACGTGCTGGAGAGCCTCTACGACAAGGTCTCGCCTGGCGGTCACGTGATCATCGACGACTACGCCGAGGACGAGTGGACGCATTGCCGGCAGGCGGTGGACGAGTTCCGCGCCGAACGCGGCATCACCGAGCCGCTGCGCGCGGTGGACGGCCGCTGCTACGCGTGGCAACGCACGGAGTCCTAGCTACCAGGGCTCGTAGCCGATGTAGCGCTCGATGTACTCGAAGTACGTCCACTGCTGGTCGTACCACTGCCAGGTGCGGTCCGGCGCCCACCACTCCAGGCCGTAGGCCTCGGCCGCCATCGGGTGCACCGGGTGCTGGTGGCTGCCCATGCCCCCGAAATCGTCGACGGCCGCCAGGCAGGCTGCGGTCCGGTCCGCACTGCCGCCCAGCACCGGCCGGGCCGCTTCCATGACGCGCCGCGCGAGTTCGGCCACCGCCGGACGCGACACGTGCCCGTTGGTCCAGAACAGGTGCTCGCGCCGGAAGTTCGCCTCGACATGGTCGAACAGCGGCACGTCGACTTGCGTGTCGTAGCGGCGCATGCGTTCCAGGTCGCGCTGCAGCCGCACTTGCAGGTTCGGCATCTTGCGCGCCGACAGGTCCAGGTACGCGCCGACGGCCAACGCCCCGCGCAGGCCCTGGCGCGCGATCTCCAGGGCGATCATGTCGCCGAGCGGGTAGCGGGTGTAGGGGAAGGCGGCATCGGGGACGCCGCGCGGGTCCGGGCATTCGAAGGGCCAGAGCCCCGTGAGCAGGTAGCTGGGGAAGCGCAGCACCGGGCAGCCGGCCGGCAGCTGGGCCCGCAGGGCGCGCGCCGCGGGCTGCTCGTGCTCTTCGTACTGGTGCAGCAGCAGCGCCGCACTGCGCGTGAACGCCTCGGGCACCGGACGGGGCGCGGCCTCGCCGGGCAGCACGTGGTTGGCCGCGAACACGAACCGGTAGTCGTCGTTCAGGTCGTCGATGGCCGCGAGCATGCGCGCGAGGTAGGGCACCTGGCAGTTGCCGTAGACGATCACCGTGCGGGGAGCGGCGCCGCGGCCGCCCCAGCACCATGGCCCTGTCGCCGACGGCAGCGGCGCCGTCACCCGCGGCGCCTCATCCAGAAGCTGCCGCCGTCGCCCAGGGCCGGACAGCGCGGGAAAACGCTGGAGACCGCCTCGGGATGGCGGGCCAGCATGTAGTGCGCCATCCAGAGCACCTCCCATTCCGCGTTGTACTGGAGGAAGGCGCGCAGGAGGTACTGCTCGTTCCAGCTGCGGCCCTCTCCCAGCACCCACGGCTGCGGATACTCGTCGGGCAGGAAGATGTCGTGCAGGTGCACCAGCACGCCCGGCGCCAGCCGCGGCAGCACCTCGAAGAAGAGGAAGTTGACGTCGCTGCCGGTCTTGCTCACGTGCGAGGAATCGATGAACAGCAGGTCGCCCGCGCCCAGCTGCGCGAACACGTCGAGCGCCACCTCCTCCACCCGTTCCTCCCGCAACCGGGAGATGCCGGGCACGCTGGCGCGCAGGAAGTCGCGCGGATAGGGTTCGATGCAGGTGATGTCGATGCGGCCGCCCAGCACGCGGGTGTTGGCGTCGGCCATCACCAGCGAGGAGAAGCCGGAGCCGACCTCGATCACGCGCGCCGGCCGGAAGTGGCACAGCGCGGCGAACAGGAACTCGGCATCGAGCACCGGGAACATGCCGTTGCGGTAGAAGTAGACCGGCGGTGACGCAGGAACCCCGGTGACCGTGCCTGGCGTGCCTGGATCGTCGACGGGCCAGTCGATCGCCGCGGTGTGCGCCGCCACCGCACGCAACAGCGCGAGCTGCTGCGGCTCGCGCAGGTCCACGCCCGGCATCGCATCGCGCGGCGCCCAGAGCTGCGCGGAGCGCCGGCGCAGGTCGGCGGCGTCCGGGATCGGCGAGTAGTAGTGGCCGTCGGGGAAGATCTTGGGGACGGGCGCTTCAGGTTGCGTCATGGGCGCGCGGCTCGCGGTTGCGGCGCTCCGCTACAGTGCGGGAGCCGATCGATTCTAAGGACAAATCCTGGACCGGGTCCTCTCCAGCCAGCTCGATGCCGTGTGGGGCGACCCCGCGACCTGGACGTCGCACGGGCTGCAATGGACCCACCTGCCCGGCGTGCGCGCGCTGATCCAGCGGCGCGTGACCGGCGATCCCGCGCAAGGCCTGCTCGCGTGGTTCGCGCAGCACGTCGGCGAGCAGGCGCGGCTGCCGTTCGACCGCGTGCTCGTCCTCGGTTGCGGCGAAGGCCGCATCGAGCGCGAACTGGTCAGCCAGGGCATCGCGCGCGAAATGCTGGCCTTCGACCTGTCGGCCAAGGTGCTCGACGAGGCCCGCTCCCGCGCGCCGGCCGGCTCGCCGATCACCTATGCGCAGGCCGACATGAACGGATTGCCGGTGGGCACGCCGCCCTTCGACGCCGGCGGCTTCGACGCTGCCTTCGGCGTGTCCAGCATCCACCACTGCGCCGACCTCGACGCCCTGTTCGGGGCGCTGCGGCGCCTGCTCAAGCCGGGTGGCTGGCTGTTCGCCGACGAATACGTCGGCCCCGACCGCTTCCAGTTCAGCGCATCGCACATGCGGCATGCCGAACGGTTGGCCGCCCTGCTGCCGCCGGCGCGCATGACCACCCGCACCGGCGCGGTCCGGCGCGGCTTCCGCGCACCGACGGTCGATGAAGTGGTCGCGCTCGATGCGAGCGAAGCCGTGCATTCCTCGGGCATCGCCGCCGCGCTGGCGCGCCATTTCCGGATCGAACGCTGGCGGCCTTACGGCGGCGCCCTGCTGCACGTGCTGCTGGCGGACGTGGCGCAGAACTTCGAGGACGAGGAAGGCCGCGCGTGGCTGGCCGCCGTGATGCGCGCGGAGGACGACCTGCAAGCCCAGGGGCTGCTGGAAGATCACTTCGCCTGCGCGATCGCGCGGGCGCCGGCGGCAACCGGATCGACGGCCGCCTGGAGCTCCGCGCGGAACCGCGCGGGGTCGTAGCGGCGCGCGCACTCGTCCCAGGCGCCGGAGCGCTGCCGCAGCCAAGCCGCATCGTCGCGCAGCAAGGCATCGATCGCGCGGGCGAACTCCGCCGTATCGCGGGCGCCGCGGATCGCGGCGCCTTCGCTCCAACCCAGTTGCCGCACGAGCAGTGACGAAGCCACCACCGGGATGCCGGCGGCGGCCGCCTCGATCACCTTGGCCGGGACGCCGCCGGCAAAGCGCGCGGGCGCCACGAACACGCGCGCCGCGTCGTAGCGGGGCACGAGGTCCGCCTGCGCGCCCACCAAGCGCACCTGCGGCCCGGCGAGCGCCGCGATGCGTTCGGAGCGGCAGCGGCCCACCACCGTCAGCACCGGCGCTTCTCCGTCCACTGACTGCAGCAGCGGCAGCACCTCGCGCACGAACCAGAGCAGGCCGTCTTCGTTGGGTGTGTCCGGCACCAGCGCGCCGACGAACAGCAGGCCCCGGCGTGCCGCGGGTCCGGGCGCGTCGCGGCGCACGGTCGTGGCATGGCTGACCACGCGGGTGCGATGGCCGGCCGCCTGGAAGAAGCGCGCGTCGCGCGCCGACACCACCAGCACCTCGGACGCGCCGTTGGCCAGCGCCAGTTCCTTTTCCAGGTGCGCGCGGGCGCGGTTGCGCGTCCACGGCGTGCCCCGCACGGCGGCTTGACCGATCTCGCGCAGCGCGAACAGGGCTTCGGCGTCGTAGACGAGGCGCATTCCCTTGAACAGGTCGGGCCGGCGGGCGCGCAGCGGAGCGATCGCCTCCAGGTTCGGCGGCCGGCTCACCACCAGCACGTCGTAGACCCCGCGGCGGCGCGCGAGAAAGGCCTCCAGGCCCCGGAGCCCGTGGCCCAGCGCGACCTCCACGGTGGGCGGCAGGGACCGGGCGATGGCCTTCCAGTCGTCCTCCAGCGACCACAGCGGAAACAGGGTGAGCGGCAAGTCAGCCAGCGCCTGCAGCAGCAGCCGCGCGCGCGGCAGGCCGCCGCCGCGGTCCACGTGCGGCACCTCGTTGTCCAGCACCAGCACGCGCGGCCGGCGGCGCGGCGTGTCCTCGGGCGAGCGCCAGCGGTCGCCGTCCAGCGCCAGTACGTGCGGCGCCGGCTGCGTGCGCAGCCAGCCCGCATGCCGTTCGCGAAAGCGCGCCTGGTTGCGCAGCAGCGCGGGCGGCGCGCCCTCTTCCACGGCGCTGCCCCACTCCAGGTGCTCCACCAGCACGGAGGGCTCGTAGACGACGCGGCCACCGGCCTCCCAGACGCGGCGGCAGTAGTCGGTGTCTTCGTAGTAGGCCGGGGCGAACGCGGTGTCGAAGCCGCCCAGCCGGTCCCACCAGGTGCGCGGCGTGGCCAGGAACACGCCGGAGACGTAGTCGGTGGCGCGCGCCGCGCGCGCCGAATGGGCAAACGGGTCTTCGCCGCGGCCGATGCCTCCCGCCGAGCCGTCGCGGAACACCACGTTGCCGGCCTCTTGCAGTCCGCCGTCGGTGAGGACGATGCGCCCGCCGAGCGCTCCGATGGTGGGGTCGCGGTCGAGGGCTTCGCACGCCGCGTGCAAGCCGCCCGACTGCACGATGGCATCGCTGTTCAGCAGCAGCAGGTGGCGCCCGCGTGCCAGCGCCGCGCCCTGGTTCGCCGCGAGCAGGAAGCCCACGTTGCCGGCGTTGCGAACGATGCGTGCGCCACGCACCCGGTCGAGCAATTCGCCGGTGGCGTCGGACGAGGCGTTGTCCACGATGATGGTTTCGAAGCGCGGGCCGCGCTGGTCCGCCAGCGCCTGCAGCGTCTTGCGGGTGAGCCCCGCCTGGTTGTAGAGGACCACGACCACGGAGACATCGGGCGCGGCGCCTTCGCACGCTTGCGGAAAGACGATCTCGCGCGGCGCCGCCAGCCAGTGCTGCAAGGCGCGGTCGGCGGCTTGCCGCACGGCCGCCTTGCGCGCCAGCGGCCCGGGCGGTGCGATGGGTTCGGCGAGGGCCATCGCCTCCACCTGCGCCGCCAACCGCCGGCCATCGAGCAGCGGCGATGCGGTCATGCGCGCGCGCAGGCCGGCACGCACTTGCGCCAGCCGCGGCAGGTCGCCGGCCAGCCGCGCCGCGCAGGCGATGAACGACTCGACGTCTTCGGCGACACCTTCGGTCCAGCCGATCGCGTGCAGCAGCGACGCGCCCTGGCGCGCGCCCGCGCGATCGCCCGCCAGCGTCACGACCGGCACGCCCATCCACAGCGGGTGCAGCAGGCTCAGGCCGCCGCTGCCGGGGAAGGTATCGAGCACGATGTCCACTTCCGCGCACCAGGCCAGATAGGCGGCGGGCGTTCGCCGGGGTTCGAAGACGACGCGGTGCGCGGCCACGCCGGCGTCCTCCATCGCCGCGAGGATCGAACGGCACAGGACGCGGTCGTCCGCCACCGGGCCGATGAAGCGGATGCGCGCGCCGGGCACCGCGGCCACCGTGCGCGCGAACGCCGTGATCGACGCATCGTTCAGCCGCAGCGGCCGGGCCACCACGCCGAAGCTCACCTCGCCGCGCAGCGTGGCCGGCAACGGGCCCACGGCCGGCGCGCCGGCGGGAGGGTCCCAGCACCACTGGCCGCCGGCCAGCCGCACCACCCGCTCTTCGTAAAGCGGCTCATGGTCCGCCGGCACCGACACGGCATCCGCCAGCAGCACGTCGAACAAGCCGCCGCTGGTGCCCCAGCAACCCAGCCAGCCGACCTGGCAAGGAGCGATGCGGCGCGCATACGCGGCGAGCAACTGGTCCTGCCCTTCCATGGGATGCAGGCCGCCCGCGTCGATGGCGACGTCGATGCCGATGGCGGCGAACGAGGTTTCGAGCGTCGGCGGGTCGAGCGCCAGCACGCGCACGTGCGAAGGCAGGTCGCCCGCCGGCCGGCTGGTGAACAGGAAGACGTCGACGTCACCGGGGTCGTGCGCGGCGAGCACGCGCCGCAGCAGCGGCTGGTGCAGTTGGCCGGCGACGTAGGCGATGCGCGGGCGCCGCACCGCGCGGTCCGGCCGCGGTCCCGGCTGCAGGCGCGTGAGGCCGGTGCGAAGTTTCAGGGCGCGGTAGGCATCGCGGGCCTGCAAGGCCAGCGAAGCGCCCGAGCGCCTGGCATCGAAGGACGCTGCATAGAGTGCCGCGGCCTCGAACCAGGGATCTTCATCGAAGGCGCTGCGCGCGAGCGCCGCCAGGGCGAGCAGGTGCGCGGAGCCCCGCGTGTGCACGGCGGCTTCGATGGCCGCCCGCAAGCCGGCGGACAACCGGCCCGGCGTCACGGCCGCACAGGCATCCCACGCGGAAGTGACGCCGCCCGCCGCCAGCGCCAGCAGGACCTGGAGCGCCTCCGAGTGCAACACGCCGCGCCGCAGCAGCGCCTCGCAGATTTCGACCGCTTGCGCCTGGTCCGCCGCTTCGCCTTCCGACAGCAGGCGGGCCCGCAGCAGCAGGGCCGGCGGCCAATCCGGGCGGCGGGCCAGTGCGTCGCGGATCGCGGCGTGCGCCTGCGCAAGCTCACCGCCCGCGTGCAGCGCGCGACCGAGTTCAAGCTGCGCCAGCGCAGGGTCCCGGCTCGACGCGAGCGCCCGGCGAAACGCGAACTGCGCCTCGCCGGGGCGGCGGGCGGCCAGCAGCACCCAGCCCAGTTGGCGCAGCGCGTCCACACTGTCCGGCGCCAGTTGCAGCGCCTGCAGCACGGCCGATTCGGCTTCGCCGGTGCGGCCCTGGCGCTGCCGGACGCTGGACAGGGCGCGCCAGGCATCCGCCGATTGCGGCCACTGGGACACGGCGCGCTCGGCCCAGCCGGCGGCTTCCGCCAGCGCGCCGCATTCCGCGAGGATGAACGCGGCCTGCACCTGCGCCGCCGGGTCGGGCGTGCCCACCAGCAGCCGCCGCACCGCATCGACGGCGGCATCCCGCTCGCCGAGTTGCAGCGCGATCCAGCCCAGCGCGCGCAGCGCTTCCGCGTTGGCCGGATCCAGCCGCAAGGCGCGCCGCAGCGCCCGCAGCGCGGCGCGCGGCCGCGACCGCTGCACGCAGGCCGCGGCCAGCAGGCGCCAGCGGTCGACCGTGCGGCCGTCGCCGCGCAGCCGCGGCACCAGCCAGGATCGGGCTTCGCGCGTGCGGCCGGCATCCAGGTCGAATTGCGCGAGCTGGTCCTGCGCCCCCTGGTGGCCGGGGTGGAAGAAGAGCACCTGGTCCACCAGCCAGCGGGCGCCCTCCCCCTGCGACCATTCGCGCTGCAGGCGGGCGCGCAGCAGCATCGCCTCGGGATGCCCGGGCTGCAGTTCATGCGCCCGCGCCAGCGCGCGGTCGGCCGCGCGCGCGTCGCCGCCCTCGTGCTCGAGCAGTCCCAGCAGGTACCAGGCCTGGGCGTCCCGCACCTCGCGCTGCGCCAGGCTGCGCAGGGTGGCACGCGCCGTCGCGCGATCTCCGGCGCGCCGCAACTGCCAGCCGTGTTCGACCAGCAGCTGCTCGTCCTCCGGATGGGCCGCGAGGCCGGCCTGAACGGTCGCACGCGCGGCATCGAGTTCACCCAGCTCCGCCTGGCATTGCGCCAGGTGCACGCAAAGCCGTGCGTGCTCGGGCGCGCCGGGCGCCGCGAGCGCCAGGCCCTGCCGGTAGGTGCCGATGGCGCCACGCAGCCGGCCCTGGCGTTGCTGCAGCCAGCCCCATTGCAGCGCGCGCCCGGCGGTGGCGCCGCCGGCGAAGGTGCGCTCGGCCCAGCGCGCCGCTTCCGCGAGTTCGCCGCGGTCGTGCAGGAGCCAGGCCAGCGTGAAGGCGCAATCGTCCAGGCTGTCGTCCAGCGCCAGCGCCTCGCGCAGGGACGCGACCGCCGAAGCGTCGTCGCCCCGGGCCTTGCGCAGCAAGCCCAGGTACCAGTGCGTCGCCGCGTAGTCGGGCCAGCGGGCGACGGCGTCCGCGAGGACGGCATCGGCCTCGGCGAGCTTGCCGGCGCGCAGCAGGAAGAAGCCGAGGGACGCGCGCGCGCCGGCCGGCCCTTCGGCGGGTGTCGACGCAGCCTCGGCGCAGCGACACGCTTCGGCCAGGTCGCCGCGGGTGAACGCGGCCCAGGCCTGCCGGGCCAGGGCTTCGGCGTTGTCAGCGGGCCGCATGGGCGGCGAGCAGGCTGACGAAGTCGGCCACGATCATGGGGGCCGAGGCGGCGTAGGCTTCACCTTGCGCGCGCGACGCGGCGCGCCACGGCGCGTCGGCGGCGTACAGGCGTCGCAATGCGTCCCCCCATGTCGCGATGGGCGCATGCGGGTCGAGCGTGATGCCTGCGTCGCCCACCAGTTGCGGCAAGGCGCCGCGGTTGCTGGCCAGCACCGGCAGTCCATTCAGCTGCGCTTCGATCACCGTGCGGCCGAAGGCCTCTTCCCACACCGACGGCATCAGCAGCATGCGCGCTTGCGCATAGACCGCGCGCATGTCGTCCGTGGGTTCGCGCCAGGTGATGTTGCCCAGCTGTTGCGCGCGGCGCCGGCAATGCGCGCGAAAAGGCGCCTGCAGCTGCCAGCTTTCGAGCACCAGGAAAGGCAGGTCCTGGCAGCGTGCCGCCAGCGCGAACATCAGCTCGACGCCCTTGACGGGCACCGGGTTCACGAAGAGAACGCTGTCGCCCGTGCGCCCGGCGCGATAGGCGTCCGCGCGCACCAGGGGAGGCACCACCGTGCAGTGCAGGCCGCAGAGCGCGCGCCAGCGCTGCGCGGTGAAGTCCGAGTTGGCGAGGTACAGAAGCGATGGGTCGGCCACGAGGTGGCCGCGCACCTGGTGGATCTCGACGTTGTGCAGGTAGACCGCGGTGGGCCGGCCGCTGCGCAGGCTGGCGGCCACCATCGGTGCGAGCGCGGTGCCGCTCTGCACCACCACCACGCCGGCATTCCACGCCTGCGCCACGCCCGCCAGCGCATCCTGCGGGGCCGACGCGCGCATCACGGGGTAGCCGAGGGAGCCGTCGGTATCCACTGCATCGGCGACCGCCGACGCGGCGTCCTGGTCGGAGCGGCCGCAAAGCACCGCCGCTTCGGCGCCCACCTGCCGCAAGGCCAGGCACAGGTCGTGGGTGGTGGTCTGCAGTCCCCCGCGGACCTGGGGCAGGTGCGGATGGTCGGAGACGAAGAGGACGCGCATCGATCGCGGCGTGGCGGCGCAGGGAACCGCCGACGCGCCTGGCTCCGGGTCTAGGACTGGTTTCCGGGCCCGGGGGTATCGAGCAGTTGAAGAATGTCCGGCGGCGTGACATCACCGTCGAAAATATTGATCACCGGGTTGATGACGAGATCGATGACCGGCACGACTCCGATGAGGCCGGAAGAGTCGACCAGCCCGCTCGGCCCCGACGGCATCATCCCCATCATCGACGCGCTCACGGTCCGCTCGAACACGTCGCGGCTGGGTTGGGACATTCCCGAAGGGCCGGCCGACAGGCCGAAACCCGGGCGGTACACGGAAGCGCGATTTCCCAAGTGCTCCATCGACAGTTCGTCACCGAACAGGAAAGCGGCGTCGGTGGTGTCGCCCTCGGCCCGCACGATCGAAATGCCGCCGCGGATGCCGATGGTGGCGGTGGGCGTCACCACGGTCACGGGGTTGCGCTTGCTGATCGCGCCGCCCACCATGCGCAGGAAGCCCTTGGTGATCTGCACCAGGATGCGGCCGTCGCGCGCCTTTTCGTCGAAGCGGTATTGCTGCACCAGCACTTCGGAGTTCGGCCCGACGGTAAGGGCCGACTGGTCGGCGAACAGCACGTGGATGGCGGTCTGGCCATCGGTGACGAGGCGTTGTCCCTGCACGGCGTTCGCCGCGATCTGCGTGTGGCGCACGCCGGGTTGCGCCGCGCCGGGGCGGGCGACCGTGGTCACCACCGCCTCGGGACGCGCCACGGGGGCCTGCTGCGCCAGGGCGCCGGGGACGGCGGCGCTGCTCAGGGCGGCGGCGAGCCACCAGTCGTTCTTGGGGGGCGGACTCATTCGTCACTCCTGCGGGTCATGCGGCATGCGGGCATGGCGTGCGGCTTCAGAAGGCGCGGCTCACGCCGGCGAAGACCGACGTGTTGCGGATGCGGAAGTTCGGCAGGTTCGAGCCGAGGCGGACGTGCTCCAGGGCCAGCACCAGCGACCACTGGTCGGCGAAACCGACGATCTGCTGCAGCCCGATGCGCCGCTCGGTGTCCTTGCGCACGGTGCCGGCCGAGATGGCGGGATCGGCGGCGTCGTAGCCGCGCTGCACGTAGCCGGCCCACAGCGTCGAGCTCCAGGCGCCCAGGCCGCGCAGCGGCGAGGGGTAGGCGATGGTGTAGGCCACGCGCACTTCGTCGCTGTCGTAGTCGTAGAAGTCGGCGCCGGTGCTGTTGCGGCGATGCGCGTACTCGCCCGTGATCCAGTGGCGCGGCCGCCACTCGTGCACGCCGCGCAGGCGCAGGCTGGTCAGGCGGCCATCGAGCGTGCTGGCCGTGGGCACGTCGATGCGGTCGGCGAAGTCGCGCTTGACGCTGTCGACGGTGAGCAGGAGCTTGGTGACGTCGCCCGGGTCGTAGCCGACATCGAGGCCGACGCCGGCGTTGCGCAGGTAGCTGTGCCACTGCGCCGCCAGGTAGGTCAGCGCCACGTGCGGCCGCAAGGTCAGTTTCGGCGCGCCGCCGGGCGACGGCTTGAAGCGCAGGCCGATGGTAGCGTCGAGCAGGCCTAGGTCGTAGGGTTCGCTGGGATTGGCCACCAGCGTGCTGCCGCTGGCCGAGTGGTAGTCGACCAGGTAGGCCACCAGCGTGCTGTCGATGGTGGCGGAGTTCTGCAGGTCCAGGTCGTACTCGTGCCGGGCCTGGATGCCGAGGCTCATGTCCCAGTCGGAACCGGGACGCTGGTTGGCGGCGGGCGCGACGGGGACGCCGCCGGCGAGCACCTGGGTCTCGTACGTGCGGTAGGCCGGATTGGTCTGGTGGCGCAGCCCGAAGACGGCGCTGCCGGTGAACCGATTGGCCTGGTTGCGCTTGCGCACCTCGCGCAGCAGCGTTTCGGCGGCGATGCGCTGGTCTGCCGTCAGCCGGGCATCGGCCAGCGCCCGCTGCAGCAGTTGCTCCGACATGCCGTAGGAGCCCAGGCGCCAGTAGTACTGGGCCACCTCGAGCACGAGGGCCGGGTGCGCGCTGGGTTCGAGCAGCAGCCGCTCCAGCGCCGCGATGCCGCCTTCGAAGTTGCCCTCCGCCGCCAGCGCCCGCGCGTGCTTCACGAGCAGCGCGGTGTCCTGCGGCTGCAGCATCGACTGGCGGAAGGTGTCCTCGGCCTGGCGCGAAGCGCCCGTGGGGTCCACCTGTGCATGCGCGGCCGCCGCAGCCAGGCCACCCAGGAGGGCGGCCGCGGCAAGACGGCCCGACTTCGATCCGGACGAATGCAGCACGGAAAGCCCCTCCTCGGTGATGGGTTTGGCGCGACTATAAGGTATCTCAGCCATTGACAGATGCTCGCACCAGCAAACAAAAAGGTCTTGATTTCCCAACCTTGTTGCATTACGGGCCTGGCTGATCAGGAGGATTTCAGCTGGGCTTTCCTAGAATGGCCGCTCGCAGGGCGCCATGGGTCATCAGGACCCTGGCGTGTTGTTCGATGCGCGGGGACCGACCCGGTCCCCTTCCTGGCAACCTGATCTGCAGCCGCGGACTTCCGCAGCTGCCCATGCCCACTCCATGACCGTTTTCCCGCTCCTGCGCCCGGCGCCAGCCTTGCTCTTCTCCGTTGCCCTCCTCCTGACCGCCTGCGGCGGCGGCGAGCCTGCCGAATCCGAAGTTGCCGCTGTCCAGGCCGAGGCTGGGGCCGACACGACGCCGGCGGACGAATCCGCGGCGGCCGAGTCCGACACCCGGCCCACCTCGCCCGACGCCCCGACGGCCGAGGCCGATGCCGACGCGCAGGCGACAGGCACCCCGTCCGACGCCGTCGCGGAATCCGCCACCGGGCCGGTCCGGGCGGAAGCCGGGCTGCGCACGTCCAGCCTGTTCAGCGACGACCTGCCCGCGGCCGGCTATCGCGGCGGCAGCGCCGTGCCGGCCGATGCGCGCGCCGAGGACGTGTCCAATCCGCGCACCGTGGTGGGCACCGGGACGGCCCGGAGCTGCACGAGCGCCGCCTTCGTCCGCGCGGTCGCCCGGGGCGGCGTGATCACTTTCAACTGCGGGCCGGCGCCGGTGACCATCGTCCTGGCCGCGACCGCGAAGATCGTGAACGACAAGGCGAAGAAGACGGTCATCGACGGCGGCGGCAAGGTCACGCTGTCCGGCGGCGGGCAGCGGCGCATCCTCTACATGAACACCTGCGACCCCGACCAGGTGTGGACCACGCCCCACTGCCAGGACCAGGACCATCCCAAGCTCACGCTGCAGAACCTGACCTTCGTGGATGGCCTGGCGAGCGGCACCAACGCGGCGGGCGCGGACGGCGGCGGCGCCGTGTTCGCGCGCGGCGGCCGCCTGAAGATCGTGAACAGCCGCTTCTTCCGCAACCGGTGCGACCCCACCGGCCCCGATGTCGGCGGCGGCGCGGTGCGCGCCTTCGACCAGTACCAGGACCTGCCGCTGTACGTGGTGAACTCCACCTTCGGCGGCCGCAGCGACCTGGCCAACGTGTGCAGCAACGGCGGCGCGCTGTCCTCCATCGGCGTGAGCTACAGCGTGATCAACTCGCTGTTCACGCACAACAAGGCCATCGGCATCGGCGCCAATCCGGCGCGCCCCGGCACGCCCGGCGGCGGCAGCGGCGGCGCCATCTACAACGACGGCAACACCTTCCACCTCCAGGTCCTGGGCAGCAAGCTGGTGGCCAACAAGGCCCGGGAGGGCGGCGGCGCCATCTTCTTCGTCAGCAACGACCTCACGGGCACGCTGCAGATCGGCGACTCGGTGCTGAAGTCCAACCCCAGCGGGCGGTTCGAAACGGCGGGGTTGCCCGGCATCTTCTATCTCGGCAGCGGGCTGGCGCAGGTGAACGGTTCGACGCTGGTTCCGTAGACACCGTGTAGTCGTCCTCCGACACCTCGCGCAGGATCGCGCTGACGGCCGGCACGCCATGGCTGGCGAATGCTGGAGCTACCGACCATCGCGAAAGGAAAACTCCATGAAAAACCAGCTGATCGCCATCACCGCCGCCCTGTGCGCCACCTTCGCCGGGGGCGCCTACGCCGCCGACACCATGGACAAGGCCGCCTACAAGTCCGCCAAGGACAAGATCGAGGCGCAGGCCAAGAGCGACAAGAAGGCCTGCGACGCCATGAAGGACAACGCCAAGGACGTCTGCCAGGCCGAAGCCAAGGCCAAGGAGAAGATCGCCAAGGCCGAACTCGATGCGCAGAACCGCCCGGATGCCCGCGCCACCGAGAAAGTGGCCCTGATGAAGGCCGAAGGCGAGTACGAGGTGGCCAAGGAGAAATGCGAAGACCTCCAGGGCGCCGCCGTCGCGACCTGCAAGAAGGACGCCAAGGTCGCCTACGACAAGGTCAAGGCCGATGCCAAGCAGGCCAGGACCAAGACCGGCGAAGCGAAGAAGTCTTGAGGGGTAACATCGGGTCGATGAACCTGGTGCTCGCCGCCGCCCTCGCGCTTTCCTGCACCGCTGTCGCGGCGCAGGAGGACCGGGGGCGCGATGACGCTGTCGAGACGAAGGCGCAGGCGGCGCAGCGGGAGGTCGGCCGCGGCCTGGCGTCCTGGTACGGGCCGCGCTTTCACGGCCGCCGCACCGCCAGCGGCGAGAAATACGACATGCACCAGCTCACCGCCGCGCATCCCACGCTGCCGTTCGGCACGATCGTGCGCGTGCGCAGCCTGGTCAACGGGCGAACCGTGGACGTCCGGATCAACGACCGCGGTCCCTTCATCAAGAAGCGAGTCATCGACCTGAGCCGGGGCGCCGCACAGGCGCTCGGCCTGATCGAGGCGCGCACGGGCACCAAGCCCGTGGTGATCAGCGTGCAGCGGGCGAAGGACTGACGCCCTTCGTCCCGCCCTCGCGCGCGAGCGCCGCGGCCAGGTAGTCGATCAGCAGCCGCACCTTGGGCAGCAGGTGCTTGCGCGAGGGGTACACCGCGTACACCCCCAGCTCGGGCGACTTGTACTGCGGCATCAGTTCCACCAGCGTGCCGGCGCGCAGGTCGTCCTCCACCAGGAACGAGGGCTGCAGCACGATGCCGCGGCCGGAGACCGCGACGGCGCGGCAGGTGTCGCCGCTGTTGGTGCGCATCCTCGGATGCACCTTCACCGACATCGGCCCCTCGGGCCCGTCGAACTGCCAGGTGTCGCCGGCGGCGAGCAGGTTGTAGGCCAGCACGGAATGGTCGGCCAACTCCGACGGATGCTTCGGCTTGCCATGCGCCTTGAGGTAGCGCGGCGATGCGCACAACACCAGCCGCGTCGATGACAGGCGCCGGCTGACGAGCGAGGAACTCTCCAGCCGCGCGATGCGCACCGCCAGGTCGAAGCCCTCGTCCACCAGGTCGACGAAGCGGTCCGACAAGGTGATTTCCATCTCGATCTTCGGGTGGGCGGCAAGGAAGTCGCCCCACAGCGGGCCCAGCCGCAGCACGCCGAACGAGAAAGGCGCGCTCACCTTCAGCAGGCCCACGGCCTGCCCGCTGCGCTGCGTGATCTCGGCCTCGGCCTCCTCGACCCCGGCCAGCAGTTCGCGGCAACGCAGCACGAACACGTCGCCATCGGCGGTGAGCGACAGCCTGCGCGTGGTGCGGTGAAGCAGGCGCACGCCAAGACGCGCTTCCAGCTCGGACACGATCCGGGACACCGCGGCCTTGGACACGTCCAGCGCGTCCGCGGCGCCCACGAAGCTGCCCGCGTCGACGACGGCCGTGAACACGCGCATCTCCTGGAATCGGTCCATCGCGGAGCTCCTTGGGGTCGATTGTTCATCAATCAGTGACAGTAAGTCAATCAACGAGGCGTTTATCTGCTGGTTCAAAGCCAATACATTGGCTACACGGATGCAGCAACCCGCTGCACCGAACTCCAAACCCAAGCAAGGAATCACCATGAACCGCAAGACCCTGATCGTCGGCCTCTCCATCACCGCTGCCGCCGCTTCCGTCTCCGCCGAGAGCTACACCGAATACAACACGCCCTTCGTGTCGACCGCGCAGCGCGTCGTCGTGCAGTCGCAGGTCGCTCGTGGCGTGGCCCCCAGCATCAACCCCTGGTCCACCAGCTACAACCCGCTGGCCCAGTTCCGCAGCGACCGCACGCGGGCGCAGGTCTCCGCCGAGTACGTCCAGGCTCGCGAAGTGGTCAACGCCTTCACCGGCGAAGACAGTGGCTCGGGCTACCTGTCGGGCCGCCCGGCTGCCGCCGGCGAGACGTTCGCTTCCGTGGCGGCCGTTCGCTGAGCGCCGCCCCACCTGGATCCGCAAGACCGAGGAGACTTTTCATGAGCAACACGACTTTCATCGACCGCGTGCTGGCCACGGACGCCGGCTGGGGCACCCTGGCCCTGCGCATCCCGGTGGGCATCATCTTCGCCGCGCACGGTGCGCAGAAGCTGTTCGGCTGGTTCGGCGGCTACGGCCTCGAAGGCACCGGCCAGTGGATGGCCTCCATCGGCCTGGCGCCGGGCTACCTGATGGCCTTGCTGGCCGGCAGCGCCGAATTCTTCGGCGGCCTGGCGCTGGTCGCCGGCCTGCTGGTGCGGCCCGCTGCCGCCGCGCTGGCCTTTGCGATGGTCGTGGCCATCTTCAGCGCGCACATCGACAAGGGCCTGTTCATGGCCAACAACGGCTACGAGTTCGCCCTGGCGCTGCTGGCCATCACCGTCGCGCTCGTGGTCAGCGGAGCCGGCCGCGCATCGCTGGACCAGGCGCTGGCCCGGCGTGCGAGCACCTGATCACGCACTGTCCCGGCCATGGAACGCTGTGTCGCCCGGGCGTCCCCTACCCGATCGGCGAAGCGGCCCCACCTGCAACAGGTAGGGGCCGCATATCGCGATGTTCCCGGGCAAGGAGGCTTTTCGATGAAGAGGGTTCTGTCGACGCGCAGCGCACCCGACCGCCATTGGGTGGGGGACGGCTTTCCCGTGCATGGCATGTTCGATTACCGTTCCGGCGCCGAGGAGCGCAGCCCGTTCCTGCTGCTGGACTATGCGGCGCCCACCCGCTTCGAACCCACCGGTGCGCGGCGTGGCGTCGGCCAGCATCCGCACCGCGGCTTCGAAACCGTGACCATCGTCTATGACGGCGAGGTGGAGCACCGCGACTCCACCGGCCACGGCGGCGTCATCGGCAAGGGCGACGTGCAATGGATGACGGCAGGCGCCGGCATCCTGCACGAGGAGTTCCACTCGGCAGACTTCGCCCGCACCGGCGGGCCGTTCGAGATGGTGCAGCTGTGGGTCAACCTGCCGGCCAGGGACAAGATGGCGCCGCCGGGCTACCAGGCCATTGCGAATGCCGACATCCCGGTGGCTCCCCTGGCGAATGAGGACGGGGGATCGGCCGGCCAGGTGCGCGTGATCGCGGGCGCGTTCGGCGATGCGCGCGGGCCGGCCCGCACCTTCACGCCGATGAACGTGTGGGATGTCCGTGTGCAGGCGGGCCGCGCGGCGTCGCTCGCGCAGCCCGAAGGCTGGACCAGCTTGCTGGTGGTGCTGGAGGGGAGCGTGCGCGTCAATGGCCAGGCCGACCTGCAGCCCGCGCAGGTGGCGACGCTGTCGGCCGAAGGACGCGAGATCCGCGTCGAGGCCGGCACGGACGCCAAGCTCTTGCTGCTGGCCGGCGAGCCCATCGACGAGCCGGTGGTCGGCCATGGCCCGTTCGTGATGAACAGCCAGGCCGGCATCGTGCAGGCGATCCAGGACTTCAACAGCGGCAAGTTCGGCCGGATGCCATGACGAAGCCGGACCCGGCTCAGTCGCGTTGCGCGTGCCGTTCGTATTCGGCGCCCCGGCCACCCATCGGCACCGTGGCGCGGCGGCGCAGCCGGAGGTTGAGCATTTCCACGGCCACCGAGAAGGCCATCGCGAAGTACACATAGCCCTTGGGCACGTGGAACTCCAGGCCGTCGGCGACCAGGACCATGCCGACCATGATGAGGAACGACAGGGCCAGCATCTTGATCGTCGGATTGGCGGAGACGAAGCGGCCGATCGCCCCGGCGAACAGCAGCATCATGCCGACCGACAGGATCACGGCGGCCACCATCACGGCCAGCTCGTCCACCATGCCCACGGCGGTGATGATCGAGTCGAGGGAGAACACCATGTCGACCAGCATGATCTGCACGATCACCGCGCCAAACGTCGCCCGCACCTTCGAATCGTGATGCTCCTCCTCGCCGGCGAGCGAGGCATGGATCTCGCCCGTGCTCTTCCAGATCAGGAACAGCCCACCGGCGATGAGGATCAGGTCGCGGCCCGAGATCTCCTGCCCCACCAGCGGCAGCGTGAACAGGGGCGCCGTCAGCCCGATGATCCACGCCAGGACCAGCAGCAATCCGATGCGCATGAACATGGCCATGAACAGGCCGATGCGCCGGGCAATTTCCCGCCGCTCCGGCGGCAGCTTGTCGACCAGGATCGAGATGAACACGATGTTGTCGATGCCCAGCACGAGTTCCAGTGCGGTCAAGGTGAGCAACGCGATCCAGGCCTGCGGGTCGGTCAGCAGTTCCATCATCGTTTCCAGAATACACCGGACCGTATCACCGCGGGGCCTGCCGCTGGATGGCCGCCTCCAGAATCGGCCGCGCCCAGGGCGGCGCCGCGGCGAGCGACTCGAATGACAGGTCGGCGGGGAAAAGGATGCGCCCGCGATCAAGCTCGAGCACGAGATCGGGGTCCGGGATGTCCTGGCCAGGCTCGACCGAATGGCTGTTGTCGAACACCTGGAGGCGCGAGAGCACGGGCAGCAACTGCACCAGATTTGAGCGCGACGTGTTCCACCGCTCGCGGATCTTCCCGTCGGGGATGGGATGCCCCGCGTGGGCGACCCGTTGCGCGACCCGCGCGATGTGCAGGTCGGGCGATGCCAAGCCGCAGTACAGCATCAACACGTCGTGCGTTTTGGACGCATCGCGCAGCAGCCGCGGCATGGTGTTTCCACCGAGAGTCGTTTCGAAGGCGTGGTTGCTCTTGCTGGCGATTGCCCGTTCCAGCAGCGACTTGCCGTGCTGCCACGCGCGGCCGTTCGCCTGCGCAAGAGTCACGCCGAGTTCCCGGCCCAGCCTCGCAGCGTAGCGGTCGGGGTTGTAGCAGCCGAGTCCCTGCTCCCGCAGCAGCGCGCCGAGCACCGAGCTCTTGCCGGCGCCGTTGACGCCGGCCAGGACGATGATGAAAGGCCGCACCTAGAACGCCGGGCCCGCCTTCGGCCGGGTGGAGAGCCTGCCCTTGCGCCGGAAGACGGCTGCGGCCTTGTCGACAGCATCCGGTGCCTGCAGGCTCGCCAGGCGTTGGTCGAACTGTGCCGAGAGCTGGTCCAGGACCGCGGCCTCCCTTTCCTGCAGCGCCGCGGCGCTGGCCGCGAGTTGCCGGTATGCCTCCGCGTTCACCAGCACCATCTCGACCGAGGAATGGTTGGTGATGGCGACGCTGCCGGACTCGCGCACCTCGCGCACGACTTCCCGCCACTTGTTCTTGACGTCCGAGGCGGTCTGGCGAGGCAGGTCTTCCAGCTTGGGCAATGCGACCACATGAGCTCCTGGTGAGCGGACATTATGCCAGCTCTTTGAAATCATGGCATTTTGCCATTCGGCGGGAAGGGACGAGTGATGATGACTGTCATCAAGGAAGAATAATCACGCCGATGACCCGCAAACCCTACGACCAACTCCGCTCCGCCCGCTGGTTCGCGCCCGACGACCTGCGCTCCTTCGGCCACCGCTCGCGCGCCATGCAGATCGGCTACGACCACGCCGACTGGCAGGGCAAGCCGGTCATCGCCATCCTCAACACCTGGAGCGACATCAGCACCTGCCACTCGCACTTCAAGCAGCGGGTGGAGGAGGTCAAGCGCGGCGTGCTGCAGGCCGGCGGCTTCCCGCTGGAGTTGCCGGCCATTTCGCTGTCGGAGAGCTTCGTCAAGCCGACGACCATGCTCTACCGCAACCTGCTGGCCATCGAGGCGGAGGAATTGCTGCGCAGCCACCCGATCGACGGCGCGGTGCTGATGGGCGGGTGCGACAAGACCACCCCCGGACTGCTGATGGGTGCGCTGAGCATGGGCATCCCCTGCATCTACCTGCCGGCCGGCCCGATGCTGCGCGGCAACTGGAAGGGCCACACCCTCGGCTCCGGCTCCGACAGCTGGAAGTACTGGGACGAGCGCCGCGCCGGCAAGATCACCGAGACCCAGTGGATGGAGATCGAGGGCAGCATCGCGCGCAGCGCCGGCACCTGCATGACCATGGGCACGGCCGCCACGATGATGGGCATCACCGAGGCGCTGGGCCTCACGCTGTCCGGCGCATCGAGCATCCCCGCGGTGGACGCCAACCACCAGCGCATGGCCACGCAGTGCGGCCGCCGCATCGTCGACATGGTGTGGGAAGACCTCACGCCCGCGAAACTGCTCACGCGCAAGAGCTTCGAGAACGCCATCACCGTGGCCATGGCCGAGGGCTGCTCGACCAACGCGATCATCCACCTGGTCGCCATGTCCCGACGCGCGGGCGGCGAATGCACGGTGACGCTGGAAGACTTCGACACGTTCTCTCGCAAGGTGCCGGTCATCGCCAACATCCGCCCGAGCGGCGACAAGTACCTGATGGAGGACTTCTATTACGCCGGCGGCATGCGCGGGCTGATGAAGACGCTGGCCGATGGCGGCCTGCTGCACCTGGATGCGATGACGGTCAGCGGACAGACCCTGGGCGAGACGCTGGAAGGCGCCGAGGTCTACAACGCCGACGTGATCCGGCCGCTGTCGAACGCCATCTACAACGAGGGCGCCCTCGCGGTGCTGCGCGGCAACCTCGCGCCGGACGGCTGCGTGATCAAGCCGAGCGCCGTCGCGCCGCACCTGCTCAAGCACACCGGCCCGGCGCTGGTCTTCGACGACTATCCGTCAATGAAGAAGGCGGTGGACGACCCCGACCTGGACGTCACGGCCGACCACGTCATGGTGCTGCGCAACGCCGGCCCGCAGGGCGGCCCGGGCATGCCCGAGTGGGGCATGCTGCCCATCCCGACCAAGCTGGTGAAGCAGGGCGTGCGCGACATGCTGCGCATCAGCGATGCGCGCATGAGCGGCACCAGCTACGGCGCCTGCGTCCTGCACGTGGCGCCCGAGTCGTACATCGGCGGCAACCTGGCGCTGGTGCGGACCGGCGACCTCATCACGGTGGACGTGGCGAACCGCAGCATCCACATGGAGGTGAGCGACCAGGAACTGGCAACGCGCCGGGCCGCCTGGACGCCGCCCGCGCGACGCTACCAGCGTGGCTACGGCTACATGTTCAGCCAGCACATCCTGCAGGCCAACGACGGCTGCGACTTCGACTATCTCGAAACGCAGTTCGGCGCGCCGGTGGACGAACCCTCGATCTATTGAAACTGACGGACCCGGTTGTTTCGCATCGTGGAACGACCTTTTATGTTGCGATGCAACAAAAGTTCCAGTTTCACGAATAATCGGATGCATCGCCGCGGCCCGCCGCGTGCCCAGCTTTTTCAACTCTGGAGCATCCGATGTCATCGATCCTGATCCTGGGGGCCTCGTACGGGTCCCTGCTCGCGACGCGCCTCGCGCAAGCCGGGCACGCCGTCTGCCTGGTGTGCACCGCGTCCACGCGGGACCTCATCAACCGCGAAGGAACCCGCGTGCGCTTTCCCGTCAAGGGACGCGCCGGGCTGGTGGAGGTGGACAGCCGCACGCTCGCCGGCTCCATCGTCGCGGCGACGCCTGAGGACGTGCAGCCGGCCGGCTTCGACCTGGCAGTGCTTGCCATGCAGGAATCGCAGTACGGCGAACAAGGCGTCCTGCAGCTGATGCAGCGCGTGGCCCGCACGGGCATCCCGTGCCTCGCCCTGATGAACATGCCGCCGCCGCCGTTCCTGCGCCGCATTCCGGGCCTGGACGTCGCGGCGCTCGCGGACTGCTTCAGCGACCTGCGGCTGTGGGATCAGTTCGTGCCGGGCCGCGTGACCCTCGCCAGCCCCGACCCGCAGGCGTTCCGTCCGGCGGACGAACCCAAGAATGTGCTCCAGGTGGGCCTGCCCACCAACTTCAAGTGCGCACCGTTCGAGGACGAAGTGCATACCGCGCTGCTGCAACGCCTGGCGGCGGACATCGAGAAGACCCGCTTCGAGGTGGCGGGCGAATCGCTGGAACTGCCGGTCAAGCTCAAGGTGCACGCTTCGCTGTTCGTCCCGCTCGCGAAGTGGCCGATGCTCCTGACCGGCAACTACCGCTGCGTGGGCGACGACGGCATCGTGCCGATCGCCAACGCGGTGCATGACGACCCGGCCCGCTCGCGCGAGGTCTATGAATGGGTGGCGAGCCTGTGTCGCGAAGTGGGCGCCGAGCCGGAGGATCTCGTCCCGTACGAAAAGTACGCGGCCGCGGCGACTTCGCTGAAGAAGCCCTCCTCGGCCGCTCGCGCGCTGGCTGCCGGCGCGCGGCGGATCGAGCGCGTGGACCTGCTCGTGCAGTCGATCGCCGCGCAGAAGGGCCGGTCGCATCCCGAGGTGGACGCCATCGTCCGTCGCGTGGACGCGGCGCTGCTGCGCAACGGCGATGCGCGGCTCCGGCTGGCGGCATGATCCATGAAGGCCGCTTACTACGAGAAGCAGGGTCCGGCGACTGAAGTCCTGCGGGTGGGGGACCTAGCCACGCCGCAACCCGGCCCGGGCGAGGTGCGCGTGAAGCTGCGCTGCTCCGGCGTCAATCCTTCGGACTGGAAGACGCGCAAGGGCGGCGGCAACCGCAAGCTGATCGCGCCCCTCATCGTGCCGCACAGCGATGGCGCGGGCGTGATCGACGCAGTGGGTGAAGGCGTGCCGGCCAGCCGCGTGGGCGAGCGTGTGTGGCTGTGGAACGGCCAGTGGAAGCGCGCCTTCGGCACGGCCGCCGAGTTCATCGCGTTGCCGGCGGCGCAGGCCGTGCCCCTGCCGCCGGGAGTGAGCGACGCCGAAGGTGCGTGCCTGGGCATCCCTGCGTTCACGGCGATGCAGGCGGTTCGGCTGGCCGAACTGGGCCCGGGCAAGACCGTCCTGGTGCAGGCCGGCGCCGGCTCCGTCGGCCGATACGCGATCCAGATGGCCAAGGCGCGCGGCGCGACGGTGCTGGCCACGGTGAGCAGCGAGGCCAAGGCCGCGCATGCGCGCTCCGCCGGCGCCGACCACGTCATCGACTACCGGCGCGAGGACGTGGCGGCGCGCGTGCGCGAGCTCACCGGCGGCGCAGGCGTGGACGAGGTGATCGAGATGAACCTCACGCGCAACGCGGCGGCCTACCCCGGCATGATCCGTCCGCACGGGCGCGTGGTGGTTTATGGCGTCGAGGGCGCCGAGGCCAGCGTTCCCGCGCTGTGGCTGATGCAGAACAGCATCGTGCTGCAGTTCTTCCTGGTCTACGAGCTCACCGAGGAGGATCGCCGGGCCGCGCTGGCCGAACTGGACGGGTTGCTGCGCGCGGGCCGGCTGACGCACGTGATCGCGATGGAGCTGCCGCTGGCCGAAGCGGCGCGGGCGCACGACCTGGTGGAGGGCGGGAGCGTGACCGGCAACGTGGTGCTGCGGGTAGCCGACTGAGGACCGGGGTGGCCCGGCAAGGGCAAGCCCTGTTGACAAGCGGAACGGCGGCGGTCTACCCTTGGTATTACCACGGTAAGGCAGCCACTCGAGGGCTGCCGCATGTCGCAAGAGGCCCCCTGAATGTCCAAAGACGAAGCACGCTCACCGCACGCCATCGCGGTGCCACGCTGGCCGACGATCGGCCTCGCGAACGATCACGCGGGATTCCTGCTCAAGGGCTTCGTCGCCGGCATCCTGGCCGAACACTGCGACCAGGTCATCGACGTCGGGGCGAACTCGGACTCGCCGGTCGACTTCCCGGATGTCACGGGCAAGGCCATCGCCCTCATCCGCGAGGGAAAGGCCAAGCGGGTCATCCTGGTCTGCGGCACCGGCGCGGGCGCCTGCATCGCGGCCAACAAGTTTCCGGGCATTCGCGCCGCGGTCTGCCATGACACCTTCGTGGCGCGCCAGGCCGTCGAACACGACGACGTCAACGTGCTGTGCATCGGCGCGTGGATCATCGGCCCGCAGGTGGCCCGCAACGTCATCGAGACCTTCCTGGCCTCCGAGTTCAGCACGGAAGAACACTTCCGCCGCCGCGTCGAGAAACTCGGCGAGCTGGAGCGCGAAGCCGCGCGGTCCCTGGGCCAGGGCACGAAGCCGCAGTGAGCGGGCCCCGCGCGATGAACAAGCCGATCCGGATCACCCAGCGGGCCAGCGCGCACGAGGACGGCTACGACCGCGTGCTGTCCTTCCTGAGGGACGAGCTGGTGTCGGGCCGCCTGAAGACCGGCGACCGGCTGCTGCCGGAACGTGACCTCGCCGCCGCGCTCGGCGTCAGCCGGCCGGTCATCCGCGAGGCCCTCACGGCCCTGTCCACGCTGGGCGCCGTCGAGATCCGGCGCGGCTACGGCACGGTGGTCCGCGAGCCCAACTTCACGGCGCTCGCGGACTACTTCAGCCTGGTGCTCGCCCAGCAGGCCGGCGCGGTGGACGACGTGATGCAGGCCCGCATCGCGATCGAACGGCAGGCGATCCGCCTGGCGTGCACGCGCGCCCTCGCGCCGGACCTCGACAGGCTGTCGCAGGCGCTGCGCGCGATCAAGGAGACCATCGACGATCCGGCGCAAGGCGGAGCGGCGGACTTCCATTTCCACTCGATGATCGTGGAGGCGGCCCATTCGCCGGCGCTGTCCAGCGTCTACGCCGCCGTGGCCAAGCTGCTGCAGGCGTCCCACCTGGAACGCAGGAAGGTGATTGCCAGCGTCCCCCAGGTCGATGCCTATCTCATCGATCACCACGAAAAGGTCATGCTGGCGATCCAGCGCAGGAATCCGGCCGAGGCGGATGCGCTGCTGACCGAACACTTCGAGATCGGCGCGAACCTGCGCGAGGATGCCGCCGCGGCCGCGGCGAAGCAATCCGGCCCGAAGCGAAGCACCCAAAGGGCATGACTCCAGAGATCGTCGTCTTCGGCAGCATGAACATGGACCTGGTGGTCCGTGTGGCACGCGCTCCGCGCGGCGGCGAGACGCTGCACGGACTTTCCTTCTTCACCAACCCCGGCGGCAAGGGCGCGAACCAGGCCGTCGCCTGCGCCCGCCAGGGCGCGCGCGTCGCCATGGTGGGCTGCGTGGGCGAAGATGATTTCGGCAAGACCCTGCGCAACGCGCTCGCCGCGGACGGGATAGACGTCGCACACGTGCGCGCAGCCGAAGCGAGCACCGGGGTCGCCGTCGTGATGGTCGACGCGGAGGGCGAGAACCGCATCACCATCGTTCCCGGCGCCAACGACCTGCTCAAGGCGGAGCCCGAGGCCATCGAGGGGCAGTTCCTGCTGTTGCAGTGCGAGGTGCCGATGACCGAAATGGTGCTGGCGGCCCGCGCCATGCGCGCCAAGGGAGCGACCGTGGTGATGAACCCCGCGCCGGTCTGCAGGTTGCCCGACGAACTCTGGTCGCTGATCGACATCCTGGTGATGAACGAGATCGAGGCCGCCGAACTGGCCGGCCGGCCGGTGGCCGACCCCGCCGGGGCGGCTGCGGCGGCGTACTCCCTGCGCCGCCGCGGACCGTCGACCGCGATCGTCACCCTGGGCAGCCAGGGCGTGGTCGTCGCCGACGAGGCTGGCTGCCGCCACTTTCCGGCGCTGGCGGTGCGGGTGGTCGACACCACGGCGGCGGGCGACACCTTCATCGGCGCCCTCTGCGCGGCGCGGGTGGCCGGGCATTCGATGGACGCCGCCGTGATGCGAGGCATCCAGGCCGCGACGCTGTGCGTCACCCGCGTGGGCGCCCAGGCGTCGATCCCGAGGCTCCAGGAGCTCGAGGATGTGCAGCAGGTGGCAAGCCCCTCCGCCCTGGCCTGCCCATGACCTACAAGTTCGACTTCACCAGCGTGCTGGCGCAATGGCCGCTGTTCCTGCATGGCGCCTGGCTGACCATCAAGCTGTCGCTCGCCGCCACGCTGCTCGGCCTGCTGATCGGAACCCTGTGCGCGATCGGGCGCGGCAGCCACAACAAGTTCGTGGCGCGAGCCTGCGCGATCTACGTCGAGGCGATCCGCAACACGCCGATGCTGGTGCAGATCTTCCTGGTGTACTTCGGGCTCGCCAGCATCGGGCTGAAGGTGCCGGCCTTCCTCGCCGCCATCCTGGCCATGGTGATCAACGTGGGGGCCTACACCACCGAGATCATGCGGGCCGGCATCGAGTCGATCCACAAGAGCCAGATCGAGGCCGCGGAGTGCCTGGCGCTTTCGCGCGCGCAGATCTACTGGCACGTGATCCTGCGGCCGGCGATGGAGCGGGTCTATCCCGCGCTGACCAGCCAGTTCGTGCTGCTCATGCTGGCCACCTCCATCACCTCGCAGATCTCCGCCGAGGAACTGACGGCCATCGCCAACCGCATCCAGTCCGACACCTTCCGCTCGTTCGAGACCTATGCGGTGGTCGCGGTGTTCTACCTCCTGCTGTCGCTGCTGATGCGCGGCGCGTTCTGGCTGGCCGGCCAGGCCCTGTTCACCCGCCGGCGCAAGCTGGGGACGCCGCTGTGAACTTCTCCTTCAACGCCAACCACTTCGTGTTCCTGCTGCAGGGGGCGGGCTGGACCCTGGTGCTGTCGCTCATCGCGTTCGTCGGCGGCGGTCTGGCCGGATTCGCCGTGGCCCTGTGCCGCATCTCGCCCATCCGGGCTTTGCGCTGGATCTCGACCGGCTATGTCCAGCTGGTGCAGGGCACGCCGCTGCTGATCCTGATGTTCCTGTCCTACTTCGGCCTCAGCATCGTCGGCCTCACCCTGCCGGCCCTGGTGGCCGCGGGCCTCTCGATGACCATCTACGTCAGCGCCTACATCGGCGAGATCTGGCGCGGCTGCATCCAGGCCGTGCCGCGCACGCAATGGGAAGCCGCCGAATGCCTGGCGCTGTCGAAGGTGCAACGCATGCGGCTGGTGGTGCTGCCGCAGGCCCTGCGCATCGCCACGCCGCCCACGGTGGGCTTCATGGTGCAGATCGTCAAGAACACCTCCCTGGCCTCGGTGGTCGGCTTCGTCGAGCTGGCCCGCGCCGGCCAGGTGGTGAACAACTCCCTCTTCCAACCGTTCCTGATCTACATGCTCGTTGCCGGCCTCTATTTCCTCCTGTGCTTCCCGCTGTCGTGGTGGAGCCGGCAGCTGGAACGCCGCCTGCTGGTGGCCCATCGCGTGGAGGTGGCAGCCGCATGAGCATCATCCAGCTCGAAAACGTCCACAAGAGTTTCGGCGCGTTGAAGGTGCTCGACGGCGTGAGCTTCAGCGTGAACCGGGGTGAGGTCTTCGCCATCATCGGCCGCAGCGGCTCCGGCAAGAGCACCGCGCTGCGCTGCATCGACCGGCTGGAGCAGATCGACCAGGGCCGCATCCAGGTGTGCGGCCACGAGGTGAGCGACCCCAAGCTGGACTTGCGGCAGCTGCGCCGCGACGTCGGCATCGTCTTCCAGAGCTACAACCTGTTCCCGCACCTCACGGCGGCCGAAAACATCGCGTTGGCGCCGCGGCACAGCAAGGGCAAGACCCGTGCCGAGGCCAGGGAGCTGACCGCCCGGGTGCTGGCCCAGGTGGGCCTGTCCGACAAGGCCGGCAGCTATCCCGAGCAGCTTTCGGGCGGCCAGCAGCAGCGCGTGGCCATCGCACGGTCGCTTGCCATGGAGCCGCAAGTGATGCTGTTCGACGAAGTGACGTCGGCACTGGATCCGCAGCTCACCGGCGAGGTGCTGAAGGTGATGGCCGACCTGGCCGCCGGCGGCATGACCATGGTGCTGGTCACCCACGAGATGGCTTTCGCCCGCAACGTCGCCGACACCACCCTGTTCATGCACAAGGGCCGCGTCTGGGAACAGGGCGGCCCCGAGATGTTCGACCGGCCGCAGACCGCGGAGCTGAAGCAGTTCCTCGGCGCCGGCCTCTGAGAGTTCCTTTCCCGCAAACCAATGGAGACACCATGAGCCCCAAGACCCTGTTTCGCCGCGCCCTGCTGCTGGCCGCCCTGTCCACCGCCTTCTTCGGCGCGCAAGCCGACACGCTGGACGACATCCGCGCCGCCAAGAAGATCCGCATCTCGATCGACCTGGCCGTGCCGCCCTCGGGCATGACCGACGCGAACATGAAGCCGACCGGCTCGGACTACGACGTCGCCGTGCTGCTGGCCAAGGACCTCGGCGTCGCCCTCGAAGTGGTGCCCACCGTCGGCGCCACCCGCATCCCGAACCTGCAGACCGGCAAGGCGGACCTGATCATCTCCACGCTGGCCTATACGCCGGAGCGGGCCAAGGTGGTCGACTACTCGATTCCGTACGCGCCGCAGATCTCCCTGGTGGGCGGCGTGAAGAGCCTCAACGTCAAGAGCATGGCCGACCTGGCCGGCAAGAGCGTCGCCGTCAACCGCAGCACCACGCAGGACACCGACCTCACCCAGAACGCCAAGGGCGCGACCGTCGTTCGCTACGACGACGATGCCGGCGTGATCACGGCCGTGGTGACCGGCCAGGCCGACCTGGTGGGCACCTCGAGCGCCTTGTTCAAGACGATGCAGGAAAAGGCGCCGCAGCGTCAGCTGGAGCCGAAGTTCGTGCTGCGCATCAACGACCTCGGCATCGGCGTGCGCAAGGGCGACGCCAAGCTGATGGCCTGGGTGAACAACTGGGTGAAGGCCAACCACGCCAACGGCAAGCTCAACGAGATCTTCAAGAAGTACCACGGCGCGGAGATTCCGAAGGACGTCGTGGAGAAGTGGGTCAAGTAAGGGCCATGCTGGCCCTGGTCGACACCCACCACCACTTCTACGATCCGCGGGCGCACTACTACCCCTGGTTGAACGATGCGGGGCAGCCCCCGCATCGCTACGGCGACCACTCGGCGCTGAAGCGGCCGTACCTGCCGGCGGATTACCGGCGCGACACGGCGGGCGTGGACCTGCTGGGTAGCGTGCACGTCGAAGCCGAGTGGGATCCGAAGGATCCGGTGGGCGAGATGCGCTTCATCGCTTCGCTGCGCGAGGAATCGGGCCTGCCCTCCGTCGCCGTGGGGCAGGCCTGGCTGCACCAGCCGGATGCGGCGGACACGCTGGAACAGCTGGCTGCTTTCGATTTCGTGCGGGGCGTGCGCCAGAAGCCCCGCGCCAACCCGGCGCCGGGCGGTCCGCCCGGCGGCATGACGGATGCCGCCTGGCTGCAAGGCTATGCGCGGCTGGAGCCGCTCGGCCTGCACTATGAGCTGCAGACGCCCTGGTGGCACCTGCACGAAGCGGCGCGCGTGGCCGCCGACTTTCCGGGAACGCGCATCGTCATCAACCATGCGGGCATGCCGTCGGACCGCAGCGAGGATGGCTTGCGTGCCTGGCGCGCGGCGCTGGCCGGGATGGCCGCGCAGCCCAACGTCGCGATCAAGATCAGCGGCATCGGCGAAGCCGGCTACCAATGGCGGCTGGACGCCAACCGGCGCGTCGTGCTGGAGGTGATAGCCCTGTTCGGGGTGGATCGCTGCATGTTCGGCAGCAACTACCCGGTGGACAGCCTGTGCGCGCCTTACCAGCGCATCTTCGAAGGCTTCGCCGCGTGCGTCGCCGACTTCAGCGTGCAGCAGCGGGCGCAGCTGTTCGTGGAGAATGCGCGGCGGATCTACCGCATCGCGGTGTAGGAGGAAATGATGAGTGGAAGAACGAGCCTCTTGGCTCGCGGCGTGGCGCTGGCGGGTGGGGCGGCCCTGGTGTGGCGGCGCTGGACCCAGGGCCCCATGCCGCCGGCCGCGGTGGGCGGCGCTCCACACATCCCGCCCGGCCGGCCGCAAGGCGCCGTGCCCACGCTGAAGATGCCCACGGCGCGCGGCTGGGCCGCGGGGCAGACGCCGGTGGCGGCGCAGGGACTGACAGTCAACGCCTTCGCGGCGGGATTGCGGCATCCGCGCTGGATCCACGTGCTGCCCAATGGCGACGTCACCGTGGCCGAGGCCATGCAGGCGCTGCGGACGCCCAAGAACGTGTTCGACCACGCGATGGTGGCGACCCTGCAGCGCGCGGCCGCCATCGGCGAGAGCCCGAATCGCATCACCTTGCTGCGTGACGCGGACGGCGACGGCGTCGCCGAGACGCGCCACACGCTGCTGGAAGGCCTGCGCCAGCCGTTCGGCATGGCGTTGATCGACGGGACGTTCTACGTCGGCAACACGGACGGCGTCGTGGCGTTCCCCTACACCCCGGGAACGACACGCATCGAGGCCGAGGGGCGCCCGCTCGCGAAGTTCAAGCCCGGCGGGCACTGGACGCGCAGCCTGCTGGCCAGCCCGGACGGTCGCCGCCTGTATGTGGGCGTGGGGTCGCTCACCAACATGGGGGAACTCGGCCGCGATGTGGAGGAGGGGCGCGCCTGCATCGTCGAACTGGACCTGGCCAACGGCGGCAACCGCATCTTCGCCGGCGGCCTGCGCAACCCGGTGGGCATGGCCTGGCATCCGGAGACCGGCGAGCTGTGGACGGTGGTGAACGAACGCGACGGGCTGGGCGACGAAACGCCGCCCGATTACCTGACCTCCGTGCGCGAAGGCGGCTTCTACGGCTGGCCGTATTGCTACTGGGGCCGCACCGTCGACGACCGCGTGCAGCCGCAGGACCCCGCGCGGGTGGCGCAGGCGATCACGCCGGACTACGCGCTGGGCGGCCATACCGCCTCGCTGGGCCTGTGCTGGATGCCGCGCGGGACGCTCCCCGGCTTCGACGAGGACGGGATGGTGATCGGGCAGCACGGCTCGTGGAATCGAAGCGTCCTGAGTGGCTACGCCGTCGTGTTCGTTCCTTTCGCGAACGGCCGCCCGACCGGGCAAGCGCCACGCGATATCCTGACCGGCTTCCTGGCCCCGGACGAAAGCGAATCCTACGGGCGCCCCGTGGGCGTGGAGATCGGGCCGGACGGCAAGTCGCTGCTGGTCGCGGACGACGTCGGGGACGTCATCTGGCGGGTCGGTCCGGGCTAGCTGGCGGGCGGCGGTCCCGGTCGCCGGGATGCCGCCTCACTCCGCGTCTCCGGCCCCCAGGGCTCCGACGCAGTACAAGGCCCATGCGATGAAGACCGGCTGGAAGAAAGGACGGATCCAGTAATACCAGACGCCGAACTCGAGCCCCTGCACTGACTGTCCTTTGAGAGCCACATTGATGTTGGCCACGACGACGCAAGCCAGCATCACGGCCAGCCCGACGCCTGCCGGCTCTTGCAGGTTCGGCAGGCCCAGACGCCCGTAGAGCCTTGCCGGCACCAGGAGTCCCACTCCGCCCGCCAGCTCCGCCACTCCAGTGAGGTAGACCCAAAAGAGGGCCTGGTCCGCGAGCAGGTCTGGCAGCATGGGCGCGTAGCGCGTGGATGCGCTCACGAAATGGTCGATGCCCGTAAAGAGGAAGCCCAGGCCCATGCCCCAGCGCAAGGAGGAACGCAAGTCCAGCTTCTGGAAAAAATGCGACAAGGCCCACGCCGCCGCGGCGCCTGCGCTGATCAGAACAAGGAAGCTCATGCCTGCCCATCTTTCAGGATGGCCTACCACCCTCCGGTCGCAAGCCAGTCTTCCACCACGGACAATTTCTCCACCCCGAAAAACGACTCGCCGTCCACGATGAAGAAGGGCGAACCGAATACGCCGCACCTGAGGGAATCATCCACGTTGCACCGGAGCAGATCCGCGGCCTGTCCCTGCGCTCTTGCCGACTCGAATGCGGGCCAGGACAGTTCGCATTCCTCGAGGCACCGCCTCAGGACCCTGTCCTCCGATATGTCCAGGCAACGAACGAAGTAGCTGTCGAAGACTCGACCCGCAAGTCTCTTCGCGCGCACGGAGTCGACCTGCCTGGCCCAGGCGAACGCCCGGCCCGCGTTCAGCGGCCGGGACGCCGGCTGGGCGATCCCCCGATGGAACGGCACCCGATACTGCCTCGCGTAGCGGAGCGCATCGTTAATGACATAAGGCCCCTTCAACGGAAGATCGACGATGGGGGGCAGTCCCATCACCTTGAGCACGCTGACGCCGACCAGCATGGAGGTCCACTCCACCTCGCGGCCGTAGCGCCGCGCCAGTTCATCGATCCGCAAGCTTGCGAAGTAACCGAAAGGTGAAATGAAGTCGAAGTAGAACTGGATGGGTTTCGGCTTGCCCGTCATGGAGGATCAGGCTCCGGCCCGGCGCCGGGATCCAGCCACTCGATAGCGAAAAGGTAGCCGGACAATGCGGCGCCGATCCTTCGGCGGAGCTCATCGAGGACGCCGGGCTCGCCAGCCGCCAGCTCGATACTGACGACCTGCCTACCGCCCGTCCCGTCCCTGACCAGCAGGCGTGCGATCGATTCGGCCTCGAGCAGGTGCGACAAATGCCTTCGCGTGCAGTCGTGACGAAGGGCCGGTTTGTAGATCTTTCCCACTGCGGTCACGGGAAGCTGGTCCAGCAGGAACAGCCTTTTCGGAAGTGCGGGCGGCTCGCCGATGCCGGCGGATGCAAATGCGAGCAAGTCCTCCTCGGTCGCTGACGCACCTTTGCGCAGCGTGACGTACGCGACGGGGACCTCGCCTGCGTAGGAGTCCGCCATGCCGACGGCCGCCGCTTCGGCGACCGCGGGGTGCCGCATCAGGCACTCCTCGATCACGGCAGGATCGATGTTGTGGCCGCTGCGGATGATCAGGTCCTTGGCGCGTCCGGTGATGAACACGCGCCCGGTGGGGTCCAGGTAGCCGATGTCACCGCTGATGAGCCAGCCGTCGCAGGTGAAAAGGGAGTCCGATTGGGGTGCGTCCTTGTAGCCCGGGGTCACGTTGGGGCCGCGAATCACCAGGACGCCTGGTTCACCGGCTGCGCACGCGCGGCCCGTCGTGCGCGTCCCGTCCATGACGCGCGCCTCCACCTCGCAGAACGGAATGGGGCAACCCGCTGAACCAAGGACCCGGTCCCGCGACACCGGGTCCACGCAGATCACGCCGCCAGCCTCGGTCATGCCATAGACTTCGCGCAAGTGCTTGCCGGTGAGCGATTCGACCTGCTCGGCGACGCCTCGTGGCATCAGGGAGGCGCCGCAGAAGTTGGCCCGCAGCTTGCCCAGGTCGACGTCCTTGATGTCCGACTTCACGACGGCCGCGAGCGCCGTGGGCACTCCTCCAGCCAAGGTCGCTCCCGTGCGGGACACGATTCGCCAGTAGTCGGCAACGATCCGCGGGTTGCGGAATCCCGCCGGCGACAGGATGACCACTTCGGCGCCGGCAACGAACATCGCGAGGCTCGAGAAGATCGCGGACGCGACATGGAACATCGGCAGTCCGTTGACGAGCACGTCGTCGGCGCGGACCCCTGCTGCGCATGCGGCGCCATAGGCCGCAGCCAGCTGGTTGCGGTGGGTGTGGACGACCAGCTTGGGCGCGCCGGTCGTTCCGCCCGTGTGGAAATAGGCGGCGATGTCATCGAGCCCAGCCCGATCCGGGAATGCCAGTTCCGGCTGGCTCGACCGCAGCAAGTCAGCCAGCAGGTGGACACCTGGGTGAGGCACCGTTTCGCCGCCGACCTGGATCAGCGAGACCAGTGCAGGCAGCAGGTCCTTCACGTTGACGGCCTTGTCCCAGATCTCGGTCCCCGGCAGCGGCCCCAGCGCGACCAGTGCCTTGGCACCCGCTGCACGGCACAGGCTCGCGATCTCCTCGGCCTTCAGCAGGGGGTTGAGGGGCAAGGCCGACGCCGCAGTGGCCGCGCCCCAGATGACGAACTGCGTTTCCACCAGCGACGGCAGCAAGTACGCAACGACATCACCGCGCTGCAGCCCCAAGGACCGGAATGCATTTGCCGTCCGCGCGATGCCCTCGACAAGCTGCGTGAAGGTGAGCTTGCGGGGCGGAGCGTCCGGGTCGGTGCCAAGGAAGGTGAGGGCCGTCCGGTCGCCCCACCGTTGCTCCGTCCGCGCGATGGCATCGAAGACGTTGGCCGCCGGCATCCAGTCTTCGAACTGCATGCCGCTTGCCGGGTCGGCGATGGTGGCGGTTGTCATGGCTTCGCGCTCAATGCCCGTTCACCGCGGCAGCGATGGCCGCGAAAGCGCGCCGGTCGATGTCGTGCGTGAAGCTGGTGTCACCCGCAGGATGGGTCGACAGCTTGATGACCACCAGTTCCGCAGCGGGATTGATGTGCATGTGCTGCCCGAACAGGCCTTTCATCTCGAACGTGCCGTCACGGTCGTGCGGAATCCACCACTGGTTGTGGTACGAATAGCCGGCGCGCATCGCCTGGCCGTTGGCCTTGAACTTGTCGGCATCGCCGCCCTTGCGGATTTCGGCGATCACCGCCGGCGCGATGACCTGGCGGCCGTTGGCACGTCCTTGCGTGCGGATCGTCTCACCGAGTCGTCCCAGGTCCCTCAGCGTCGCGCTCAAGCCCACGCTGGTGATCTGGCTGCCGATCGGGTCGACCCAGACATAGGCGTCGTCCTGCGCGCCGATCTTCGACCAGATGCGCTCCGACAGGAGCGCTGCATAGCTCTTGCCGGTGACCCGTTGCAGGAGCCAGCCCATCACCTCCGTGTCGACGGTCTTGTACTTGAAGCCGGCGCCATGTTCGCCCTCCTTCTTGACGGTCGCCAGGAACTCCGGAATGGTCTTCGGCCCGCCGTAGCCGGCCGGGGCGGGCACCATGCCGGCGGCGAACAGGTACTGGAAGATGCCGGACGCGGGATCGCGGAAGTCCTCCCGGAAAGCGACAGCGGTGGTCATGTCGAGCGTCTGTTGCACGGTGGCATCCGCCCAGGCGCTCTCCTTGAGCTCGGGCAGGTACTTGCTGACCAGCGCGCCAGGATCGATCTGCCCTTCCTTGATCAGCATGGTGGCGAGCAAGCCGGTGAACGATTTGCTCATCGAGAACAGCGCATGCGGCTGGTGCGCGGCCATTCCGGAATAGTGCTTCTGGTAGACGACTGCTCCCTTGTGCAGGACCAGCAGGCCGTCGGTGTACGTCGTGCGCTGCCAGTCGGCCAGCGTCGTCTTGCCGCCCTTGCCGTCATCGAATGCCAGGGCGCCCATCTCCTGCGGGTTCTCGCGCGCGGCGGCGGTCTTCTCGTCACCGCGCCAGACCTGCGCCGTGGGACCGAGCTCGCGCAGGTGGTGGAAACCCCAGCGCCCATTGGGAAATCTCAGGAGCGAGCCCAGCCGGACCACCTTGTCGGGCGGCGGCGGGAACCCTTGCATCAGTTCCAGCTTCAGGGGGTCTGTGGCTTCCGGCGAAGGCAAGGCGGGTTGCGCGATGACGGCGGAAGTACTGGCGATGAGGGCGACCGCTGCGGCGATGGCGCGAATGGTTTTCGATGGGCTGTGCATGCTCGTGTCTTTCCAGGTGGGGCTCAGGGGTTGCGGGGAGGTGATCGGGCCGTCTTCCGCGCCGCCAGGCGCGGCAGGGCGACGGGGGTCTTGCGCGCGCGCGAAGGCGCTGGGGCAACCTGGTGCGTCCCGCGCGCCAGGGCCGACATGGTCTGTTCGTGCAGCTTGCGCAGGGCGGCGTCGCCGCTCACGATTCCGGAGAGCCGCAGCATCACCAGGCCGTGGGCGGCCGCCCACAGCATCTGCCCGAGGGCCTTTGCATCGCCGTCCAGGATCCCCAGCTCGATGAGCGGGGTGACATAGGCGATCATGGCGCGATGGGCACGCGCCAGTGCTTCGGTCAGCTCCGGGTTGCCGGTGACGTCGGACTGGTCGACGTCGAACATCATCCGGTAGGCGTCGGAGTTCTTGAGGGCGAAGCCGATGTAGGCCTGCCCCACGGTGCGCGCGCTCTTGCGCGGGTCGGCGCTGGAGCGGGTGGCCTGCTCGATGACGTCACAGAACCGGTTGAACGCGGCGGCCCTGACAGCCGCCAGGATCTCTTCCTTGCTCTTGAAGTACCGGTAGGCGGTGGTGGAACTCCAGCCGAGCTCGGCCGCGATCTGGCGCATCGTCACGCCCTCGACGCCATGGCTGGCGAACAGGCCCTCCGCCACGCGGCAGACCTCGGCCCGGGAGCGGGCCACTTCTTCGTCGGTCAGGACAGGACGCATTGGGGTTTTACACCGTTAAATCAACATCGTTAAATATACGTCGGGATCGGCCGAAGTCAAGCCTTATCTGGTTTTGTATTGCAGTGTGTCCGGGAGCCCCTGCGTACATGGCAACGCCAAATGGCGTTGCGCGGCACACATGGTCGATACATGCGGACGGTTCAATGCATCCAGTGCATCGCGACGGCGGCGGCCTTCCAGGCAACCAGCCCCGGATGCACGACATCACCGTCATTCACCTTCGACTTCACTGAAAGATCATCATGAACCGCAACTTCGCCTTCGCAGCCCTTTTCGCCGTCGCCATTTCGGGCAATGCCATGGCCGACGACATCACCATCGACACGACGCCCTTCGTTTCCACGCGGACCCATGCCGAGGTGCAGGCCGAACTGGTCCAGTTCAGGAAGTCCGGCATCAGCCCGTGGTCGATCCAGTACAACCCGCTGGCCACCTTCAAGAGCAGCGTGTCGAGCGAGCAGGTCACGGCCGAATACCTCGCCTCGCGCGGCGAAGTCGCCGCCTTCAACGGCGAGGACAGTGGCTCTTCCTACCTGTCCGCGACGCGGGCGCATGACGCCGGCGCCACCCTGGCCGGCCGCCCGTGGAACACCGCACGGTGATGGGGAGGAGGTCCCCGGACGGGGACCTCGAAGGCTCAGGCCAGGGCGTTGACGAGGGACGAGAACACATAGCCCTCGCTGCGAACCGTCTTGATGTACTGGGGTTCACGCGCATTTTCCCGGAGCCTTTGCCGCAGCCTGCTGACGAGCAGGTCGATCGAACGTCCGAAAAGTTCGGCGTCGCGGCCCTGCGTCAGGTTGAGCAGCTGGTCGCGGCTCAGCACACGCTGGGGGTGATCGAGAAACACCCGCAGCAGCCGGTACTCGGCGCCGCTGAGGGCAACCATCACACCATCCTGCGCCAGCAGGTGGCGGGCGATCGTATCCACCTGCCACTTGCCGAAGCCGAGCTTGCTGGAAGCCTCCGTGAGGCGCATGTTGGGCGGCAGCATCCGGGTGCGCCGCAGCACCGAGCGCATCCGTGCGAGCAACTCACGGGCCGAGAAGGGTTTGGCCACGAAGTCGTCCGCGCCCATCTCCAGGCCGAGGATGCGATCCGCCTCGTCGCTGCAGGCGGAAAGCATGACGATGGGGACAGCCTTGAACTTCCCGTACCGCAAGTCGCGGCAAAGCGTCACGCCATCTTCGCCGGGCATGGTGAGGCCGAGAATGATCAGGTCGAAGGGCCCCGAGCCTTCCAGCGCCGCGCGCATGTGCCGCCCCGTGGGCGCCACCGTCACACGCAAGCCGTTTTTCGCGAGGTAGGTGGAGAGGAAGTCGCGGATCTGCCGGTCGTCGTCCACGACCAGGATGTGATCTGGGTTGTCGGAGTTCACAGGCGTCACCTCTCGCTTCCGTCATCAGGGTTAATTAAACAGTGTTAAATATACAGCCGCGCCGTGGTTTGTCAACCTGGCGGTTCCGGGCTGCTGACAAGGCATCGCAATGAATCTCGCCACCCGACTCTTCTGGTTCGCTTTCGCGGCCGTCATCGCCGTCGTCTGCGCCCGCTTTTCCCCTGCACAGGCGGGCCCGTTCGAGAGCCTGTCCGGTGCGCGCGGGGAGCAGATGCCGTCGCTGGAGGGCGGTACCGGCTGGGTCAATACACCGCCACTTTCCCGGGAGTCGCTTCGAGGCAAGGTCGTGCTCGTCGACTTCTGGACCTACTCCTGCATCAACTGCCTGCGCACCCTTCCCCATGTCAAGGCATGGGCGCACAAGTACAAGGACGCAGGCCTGGTGGTGGTCGGCATCCACACGCCAGAGTTCGGGTTCGAGCACGACACCGCCAACGTTCAGCGGGCAATACGCCACCTGGAGATCAACTTCCCGGTCATCGCCGACGGCAAGCGGCGGATCTGGACGGCATTCGGCACCCAGGCCTGGCCCACCATGGTCCTCGTGGACGCACAGGGCCGGATCCGTTCACGCCAGGTCGGGGAAGGAGCCTACGAGGACACGGAACGGACCATCCAGCGGCTGTTGCGGGAGGCGGGCGGAACACAGGTGCCGGAAGGGCTGGTGGCGCCGCAGGGCCAGGGCACGCAAGCCGCGCCGGGGCGGGAACGTGCACGCTCTTCCGAAATCTACCTGGGGGCCTCGCGGTCGCATGGCTTCCGCGCGGCGGCGGGCCGGTTCACGTCAGGCTCGGCAGGTCCGTTCACCGCCGCCCGCAATCTCGCCCTCACTGAATGGACCCTCGAAGGTGCATGGGCGATCGAGCCGGGGCGGATCTGCCTGCGCGAGGGCAGCGGCGGCATCGCCCACAGGTTCATGGCGCGCGACCTGCACCTGGTGCTGGGTCCCGCAAACGACGGTGGGACTGTTGCCATGCAAGTGCTGCTCAACGGCAAGGCCCCGGGTGACGACAGGGGTTTCGACGTGGATGCGCAAGGCCGCGGCAGTGCCGATACCCACCGGCTCTACCAGCTCGCGCGCCTGGGCGGGGGCGCCGGCGAGCGTCTGTTCGAGATCCAGTTCACCAAGCCGGGCGTTTGTGCCTACGCGTTCACTTTCGGATGAGCTCTCAATCCATCGGTGTCCTTTGCCGCGGCACATGCCAGGGCATGGTGGGGCGGACGCCTATCCCGCCAGCCTCGCCGCCGCCTTCATCACCCCTTCCGCGAACGCGGCGGCCGCAGGCTTGACCTGCGCGCCCCGGCGCGACACCAGGTACAGGTCCAGGTGCACGGCCGGCTCCACCAGCATGGCGACGCTGAGCTGGTGCCGCAGGCACTCGTCGAGCGCGAACGACGGCACGATGGCGTGGCCGTGTCCCGCCTGCACCATCGCGATCAGCGTGCCGATCAGGTTCATGCGCGGGCGCTCCTGCGGTTCGTCCCCTGGCCGGCCCAGGTGTTTCTCGATCAGCGCCTGGATCGGGTTGTCGGTCGGCAGGCTCACCAGCGGCAGCCCCTTCAGGCTGCTCCAGGGGCGGCTCGGCCCCAGCCCCGGCGGTTGGGTGGCCGGCGGGCTGATGCGCATCAGCCGGAACCGGCACAGCGGCTCGCGCACCAGGCCCGCGGCCGGCTTGATGAAAAAGCCGAGCCCGATGTCGGCTTCCTCTTCCAGCACCCGGCGGCGCACCATGTTCACGTCGACGTCGGCCAGGTGCACGCGCACATGCGGGTGGCTCTTGCCGAACTCGCGCACCACGTGCGGGAGCAGCGTGGCCGACACCATGGGCGTGGCGGCTACGTCCAGCCGGGCGCGGACCGCTGCTTCCGCGCCGCCGATGACCGCCTGCAGGTCGCGCAGCTCTCCCACGATGCGCTCGGCCACCGGCTGCAGGCGCCGGCCGGCATCGGTCAGCGACACGGCCCGCGTGGTGCGATCGAACAGGCGCGCGCCCACCTGCCCTTCCAGGTCCTTCACCAGCATGCTCACGCCCGAGGGCGACATGGGGATGCTCTCGGCGGCACGCGCGAAGCTCTGCAGGCGGCAGATCTCCAGGAAGGCCAGCAGTTGCCGGCTGCTCACATTCATCAATTTTTCTGAAGGATTCATCAGTATGTTCCGTTTGATTCAGATCAAGGAACGTTTTCCAATTGTGTGTCAGCGCCGGATGGCCGCGGAAAGAGCAGTTTGGAAATCGGATGAACAAGATCGAAACGGGGGCGGCGTCGCCGGACGCGGCCGTGATCGTGGTGGGCGGGGGGCCGGTCGGCATGGGCCTGGCCATCGAGCTGGGGCAGCGCGGCATCCGCTGCATCGTCGTGGAGCGCTACGCGCAGCCGCAACCCATCCCGAAGGGGCAGAACCTCACCCAGCGGACCATGGAGCACTTCCATTTCTGGGGCGCGGAACAGCAGCTGCGCGCCGCGCGCACCATCCCGCCCGAATACGGCATCGGCGGCCTGACCGCCTACGGCACGTTGCTGGGCCCGTACTCCTACGACTGGTTGCAGCGCGACCTGGTCCGGCCCTACTACTACACCGCCAACGAACGGCTGCCCCAGTACGCGACGGAAGCCGTGCTGCGCGCCCGCGCGGCCGGGCTGCCGAGCGTGGAGACGCTCTATGGCTGGGACGCGGAGTCCGTGCAGCAGGATGATGCCGGCGTGACCGTCACGGTGCGCGAGCGCAAGGGTGACGGCCGGCGCGTGCTGCGCGCTGCCTACGCGGTGGGCTGCGACGGTGCGCGCTCGACCGTGCGCGAGCAGGCGGCCATCCCGCAGACGCGCACCGACCACGACCGGGTGATGGTGCTGCTGGTGTTCCGCTCGCGGCAGCTCCATGAACTGCTGCAGCGCTACCCCGGCAAGTCCTATTACAACGTGCTGCAGCCGCAGTTGCAGGGCTACTGGAAGTTCCTGGGCCGCGTGGACCTCGGCAACACGTGGTTCTTCCATGCGCCGGTGCCGGCCGGCACCACCGCCGACAACTTCGACTTCAAGGCCTTCCTGCACGATGCCGTCGGCGCTCAGTTCGAAGTGGAGTTCGAGCACATCGGGTTCTGGGACCTGCGCTTCGCGATCGCCGACCGTTACCGCGCCGGCCGCCTGTTCATCGCCGGCGACGCCGCCCACAGCCATCCGCCCTATGGCGGCTACGGCGTCAACTCCGGGCTGGAGGACGCGCGCAACCTGGGCTGGAAGCTCGCCGCCACCCTGCAGGGCTGGGGCGGCGAGGCGCTCCTGGACTCCTACGACGCGGAACGGCGGCCGGTGTTCGCCTCCACCATCGATGACTTCATCGCGCGATCCATCGCCGAAGACCGCACCTTCCTGGAAAGCCACGATCCGGCGCGCGACCGCGCGGGCTTCGAGGCGGCATGGCAAGCCCGCGCCGAGGGAGCCGTGGGCGAGGTGCACGCGTTCGAGCCGAACTATGAAGGCTCGCCGGTGGTCTCACCGGGCAAGGGCGTCTGCAGCGCCAAGGGCTCCCACCGCTTCGAGGCACGCGCGGGCCACCATCTTGCACCTGCCATGCTGGCCGGCGGCGCGAATGTCTACGAGACGCTGGGCAGCGGCTTCACGCTGCTGGCGCTGGGCGCCGACGAGTCCGGCGTGAAGGCCTTCGTCGAGGCCGCGGCGCGGCTGGAGATGCCGCTGATCGTCGTCCAGGCCCCGGCGCAAGGCGAAGCGCAACGCTATGCGGCCCGCTGGGTGCTGGTGCGGCCCGACCAGTTCGTCGCCTGGGTCAGCGATGACGCCGGCGTCACCCCCGAGGCAGCGAGGCGCGTGCTTTCGCTGGCCCGGGGCCGCCATTGAAGAATCTGAAACACCAGGAGACCACGATGAACCGACAGTCCTTCTTCGCGCGCCGCACGGCGCTGCGCCTGGCCACCGCGCTCGGCGCCGCCACGCTGCTGGGCGCTTCCTTCGCGCCGGTGCTGGCCCAGGGCAAGTACCCGTCTTCCGCCGTCAAGCTGGTCGTGCCTTTCGGCCCGGCCACCGGCCCCGACATCCTGGGCCGCACCATCGGCCAGAAGCTGTCGGACCAGTGGGGCCAGCCCGTGGTGGTCGAGAACAAGAATGGCGCCAGTTCCGCCATCGGCACCCAGTTCGTCACTGCGTCCGCGGCGGATGGCCAGACGCTGCTGGTCACGGCCAACACGCTGGTGCTGAACAAGGCGCTGCGCCCCGGCGCGGCCTACGACCCGGTGAAGGACCTGCAGCCGGTCGCGCCGCTGGCGATCGGGCGGCTCAGCCTGGTCGCGCACCCCAGCCTGGGCGTCAAGACGGTCCAGCAGCTGATTGCGCTGGCCAAGTCCAAGCCGGGAGAAATCAACTACGCGTCGCCGGGCAACGGCACGCCGCACCACCTGGCCATGGAGCTGTTCGTGCAGGGCACCGGTGCGATGCTCACGCACATTCCCTACAGCAGCACGCCGGCGGCGGTGAAGGACGTGCTGGGTGGCGAGGTCAAGCTGATGTTCCTGCCGATCCACGTGGCGCAGGCGCAGGTGAAGGCGGGCAAGCTGCTGATGCTGGCCTCCGGCGGCAAGCAGCGCGCCGAGGCCACGCCGGACGTGCCCTCCGTGGCCGAGGCCAGCGGCGTGAAGGACTTCGACGCCGACATCTGGTACGGCATGTACGCGCCGGCCGGCACGCCGCCGGCGGTGGTGGCGCAGCTGAACCGGGAAGTCAACGCCCTCCTCACCTCGCCCGAACTCAAGGCGGTCTTCGCCCAGCAGGGCATGTCGACGCTGCCCGGTACGCCCCAGGACCTGGCGAACCTCACCCGCAACGATCTCGCCCGTTGGGCCAGGGTGGTCCAGGCCGCCGGCATCAAGGCCGATTGAGCAGGCAGCCCGTGGAGATCCATACCGTCGTGACGGCGGACGGCGTCACGCTGCAGGTCGCCTGGATCGCGCCGCGCGACGCGGACCGGCCGGTGGTGCTGGCCACCCACGGCGTCGGCAACAGCTTCACGCTCTCGGCCCTGTGGCAGGCGCTGCGGCTGCTGGCCGCCGATGGCTGGGGCGTGGCGATGCTGAACAACCGCGGGCACGACTGGGTGGCCATGAACCCGGGCGACCGCCGATGGATCGGCGCGGCCCACGAAAGGATCGAAGACAGCGTGCTGGACTTCCAGGCCGCCCAGCGCTGGCTGCGCGAGCGCGGACACCGGCGCATCGTGATGGGCGGACACAGCCTGGGCGGATTGAAGGCCTGCTACACGCAGGCGCATCACCCCGTCGACGAGATCGTGGCGCTGGCCATGTTTTCCTCACCCCGCCTGCCCGACGACAAGGTCTGGGACTGGGCCGCGCACCAGCAACTGATGGCGCGCTGCGCGGACCGGGTGGCGCAAGGCCGCGGCGACGAGTTGATGCACGTCGACATGCCGACCAACACGCCCGCGATGAAGGGGCTCATGTCCCCTGCCACCTACATCAACAAGTACGGGCCGCACGCAGCGACCACCGCGCTGCGCTACGCCGACCGCATCCGGGTGCCGACCTTCCTGCTGGCCGGCGACCACGAGAAGCCCCAGCTTTCGTTCTCCATCGACATGGAGGCCGCGCTGGTGAACGCCCCCTCGGTCCGGCGGGTGGTCATCGAAGACTGCGACCACGTCTATACCAACCGGCTCGAGCAGGTGGCCGGCGCCACGGACGACTGGCTGCGGGAGCTCAGCCCGTGAGTCGCTGATCCTCCATCGGCTTCAACTGCTGCAGCAGCGTCGGCAGCAGTTCGCTGACCGTGGGGTGGATCGCCATCGCGCGCGACAGGGACGTGAAGGGGCGGTCGGCCGCCATCACCTGCAACAGCGAATGCACGACCTCGTCGCCATTGAGCCCGAGGATGGCAGCGCCGAGGATGCGCTGCGTGCCGGCGTCGACCAGCACCTTCATGAAGCCCCGGGTTTCGCCGGCCTCGCGCGCCCTCCCGACCCGCGTCATCGGCATCTTGCCCTGCAGGATCTTGCGGCCCGCCTTCATGGCCGCGCGGGCCTCGGCCTCGTTCATGCCGATGCGGCCGAGCGCGGGATCGATGAACAGCGCGTAGCACGGGATGCGGTCGCTGATGCGCCGCGGGTCGTGGTCGAACAGGTTGGCGGCGACGATCTCGTGGTCGTTCCAGGCGGTGTGCGTGAACGCACCGCGCCCGTTGCAGTCGCCCACGGCCCAGACGCCGTCCGCGCTGGTCCGGCACTGGTCATCGACTTCGATGTAGCCGCGGCCATCGGTGCGGATGCCCGCCTGCTCCAGGCCCAGGCCATCGGTGTTGGGGCGACGCCCCACGGCGAGAAGGACGTGGCTTCCGATGACGGCAGGCGCGCCGTCGGCGCAAACGGCGCCGACGGCGATGCCCGCGCCATGCGGGGCCAGCGACATGCATTCGGCGCCGAGTTCGAAGCGCACGCCCTCCGCCTCCAGCACGGCGCGCACGGCGTCGGCCACGTCCTCGTCTTCGCGCGGTAGCAGGCGCGCCGAACGTTCGACGACGGTCACCTGCGCGCCCAGCCGCCGCATCATCTGCGCGAACTCCAGCCCGATGTAGCTGCCGCCGACGATCACGAGATGCTCGGGGACGGTCGACAACTCCATCACGGAGGCGTTGTCCAGGACGGGCACGCTGTCGATGCCGTCCAGATCGGGCCGCAGCGCCCGCCCGCCGACGTTCAGGAAGATGCGCGGCGCGGTCAGGGAGCGGCCCTGGACGGTGATGGTGGAAGGCGCGGTGAAGCGCGCGTCACCGACGATCACCTCCGCGCCCTTCAGCCCGCGCATCCAGGCTTCCACGCCCTGGCGGCCCTGAAGGACGATCGCGTCCTTGCGCGCCTTCACGCGGGCCATGTCGACCCGCACCGGTCCGGCGTCGAAGCCGAAGTCGGCGCCGCGGTTCGCCATGCGGACGGCGCGCGCGCTGGCGATCAGGGTTTTGGTCGGCACGCAACCGACGTTCACGCAGGTGCCGCCGAAGTGGTGGCGCTCGATGATGGCGGTGCGCAGCCCCTCCTTGCTGCACCGCGCGGCCAGGGCAGGTCCTGCCTGCCCCGCGCCGATGACGATCGCGTCGAAAGTTTCTGCGGCCATGGCGGATCCTTTCCCAGGTGACCCAGCCTAGCACCAGCGGCGCTGATCAGTCGCTGCTTCCTGGCGGAGCAGGAAACGCTCCGGACGCTCCTTACTTGGCCGGCACGGCCTCGGGCCGCGCCGCCTGCTGCAGCTCGCGCACCCGGTCGGCCGCGCGCATCTTGTCGGCATAAGCCTGCTGCCACTCCACCGACGTCGGCATCTCGAAGTAGCCGCTGCGCGCCTCTCCCAGCACCCGCGGCTGTTCGGCGCCCGGCGCCGGCGTGCCGGCGGCGAAGGCCCGTGCAGCCTGCAGGGCGCGGCGGCGGGTGCGGGCGATCATCAGGTCGCCGGGGCCGAGGTGTTCGTGCGAATGGTCGGTGATCGCGCCCATGCTTTCCGTGACGGCCTGGTCCTGCAGCGCGATGTGGTCGATGCCGGAGTAGATGCGGTTGGTGCGCTGCGCCTCGCGGTCGATCAACCAGTCGTTGGACTCGTCGGCGACCACGCGGTAGCGCCCCAGCCAGCTGGTGTCGACCGGCTGGAAGTCCGGTTGCGGACGGGCGCCGCCCAGGGGCTTGCCGCTCTTGAGCGGCTCCAGCGTGCTGCGCGGCCCGCCGGTGCGGCGGCGCCAGAAGATCGACATGGTGTGGTGGTCGTCCATCGGCACCCAGGCGCGGGCCTGGATATTGATGGGGAACTCGCCCTGCGGCGTCTGCGTCCAGAACGGAAACATGTAGTTGGCGAAGCGCCAGTAGTAGGTGTCGGGTTTCACCTTGCGGTAGGCGCCGTAGGTGGTGCCCCAGGCGCTGTCGCGCACGTGGTACTCGGGGGCGCGCTCGCTCGCCGTGTGCTCCAGCGGATGGCCCTCGGGCACTTCGTCCGGATCGAGGTGGCCCACGTGCAGGAAGCCGAAGTGCGACGTGTCGATGTCGCCTTCCAGCGCCTGCAGCCAGTTGCAGCTGCGCATCATGAACTGCAGGTCGACGTCGCCCTCCTCCAGCAGCGTCGCTTCGATCATCGGCAGCGGCGGCGGGTCGTCCTGGCGCGGGCCCATGTAGACCCAGAGGATGCCGTTGCGGTCCACCGCCTTGTACGCGGTGGCCTGCACCTTCTCCTTGAAGCACTGGTGCGGCGCCACGCTGGGCATGTCCACGCAGCGGCCGTTCACGTCGAACTTCCAGCCATGGTAGATGCAGCGGATGCCGTCTTCCTCGTTGCGGCCCAGGACCAGAGAGGCGTTGCGGTGCGGACACAGGTGGTCCATCACGCCGACGCGGCCGCTGGAGTCGCGGAAGGCGACCAGCTTCTCGCCCAGCAGCAGCAGCCGCATGGGGGTGCCGTCGACCTGCAGCTCGGAGGACTTGGCGGCGGGGATCCAGTACTGCCGCATGAAATTGCCCATCACGGTGCCGGGGCCGACGCGGGTGAGGTCTTGGCTGTCTTGGGGGGTCATCGTTGCTCCATCGAAAATCGGTTGTTCATTGCGGCTGCGCGTCGCGCAGCATGCGGACGCCGTCGACCTGGCCCTGCGGGCCCAGGCCGGCATAGCCTTCGACGCGGTCGAGGTCCACCACCACGGCAACGCCCAGCATCGCGAAGTCGTGGGCCCGTTCCGCCGCCGGTGCGCGCTGGAAGATGCGCTGCCGGTCGCCTTCATCGGCGGTGACGCGGGCGCGGCCCTGGAACTGGTAGGTCGCCTTCGTGCTTTCGTCCCGGTACATCAGGGCGACGCGCGGGTTGGCGCGGATCGCGCGCAGGAAGTTGCCGTCGGCGGCGCGGATCCACAGCGCGAGCTGGTCGTCGCTGAACACCTGCACCGAGCCGCGGAAGCTGAGGATCGGCTGCGCGTCCGGACCCACGTGCGCGAGCAGCATGGGATGCCGCTCCACCAGCGCGTTGTCGATGCGGCGCTTGAGCGCGTCGGGCAGGCGGATGGCCTGCGCTTGCGCCGGCGGCGCCGGCGTGCGCTGCTCCTGCAGCAGCACGATGGTGTTGCCTTCGAACGCCAGGGTGACGACCAGGCCGCGGTCGCGGCTGTCCGCCTGTCGCACGCCCGTGAGGCGCACCTGCGCATCCACGGCTTGCGGCGGCTGCCATTGGAGCCGGCGGGCCAGCTCCCCGTTGCCTCCGCCCAGGAGTTCGTCCGCCACCGCCTGCGCGCCGGCGACTTCCTTGCCGAGCGTGACGTAGCGAACCTCCGGATGCAGCAGGTCGACCAAGGCGCCGCGCTCCTGCGGCCCACCGGCGCGCGCCTTCTGGAACCGGCTTGCAAGAGCCAGCTTCACAGCGCCTCCGGCACGTAGCCGCTGGCCTTGGCCAGCACCTCGTAGCGCTTGCGCTCCGCGGCCAGCCAGGCGGCCAGCTGCGTGCCGTTCATGGGCTGCGGCGTCATGCCCTGGCCGGACAGCTTGTCCAGCGCGGCCGGCTGCGACAGCATGGGCATCAGCGCCGCGTGCACGCGCTCGACGATCTCGCGCGGCAACCGGGCCGGCCCGTACAGCGCCGCGGAGTTCTCCAGCACCACGTCGAAACCCTGCTCCCGGAACGTCGGCACTTCGGGCGCCAGCGGCGAACGCTTCTCGCCGGACACCGCGACCAGCTTGATCTTGCCGGCCTTGTGCTGCACCGCCACCGGGCTGGTGCCGGTGATCAGCATCGGCAGCCGGCCCGCCGCCAGGTCGATGATGCCGACGCCGCTGTCCTTGTAATGCACCGGCTTCAGCGGCAGGCCGGTCGCCTGCGCCAGCGCAATGCCGACGAAATGCGACGACGATCCGGCACCCGGCGCGGCGCCGTACACCGGCGACTGGCCCTGTTGCTTCGTCCAGGCCACCAGCTGCTTCAGGTCGGTCGCGCCGGTCATGGGCCCGGTCGCCATGCCGAGGTCGAACAGGCTGACGCCCGCGATCGGCGTGAAGTCGGCCACCGGGTCGTAATCCAGCCTGGTGTAGATATGCGGATAGATCGCGAACAGGCTGCTGGTGGAGAACATCAGCGTCCGCCCGTCGGGCGCCGCGCGCTTGAGCTCGTTGAGCGCGACGCGGCCGCCCGCGCCCAGCTTGCTCATCACGACCACCGGGCGCCCGAGCGCCTCCTTCAGGTGCTCGGCGATCAGGCGCGCGGTGAAGTCCATGGACGATGCGGCGCCAACCAGGATGGTGATGGGCGCGTTGTCCTGCGCGCGCAGGACGGGGGCGGCCACCGCGGCGGCGCCGGCAGCCAGCGATTGCAGGACGGTGCGGCGGCGCATCATGCTTCCTCCCTCTGGTAACCGACGGCCTTCACCAGTTGATCGAAGCGCTTGCGCTCCTCGGCCATGGCGGCGGCGAATTGCTGCGGCGTGGCCTGGTACGGCGTCATGCTGATGGCGGCCAGCTTCTCGCGGAAGGCCGGCATGGAATGCAGCGGCGCCACCGCGTCGTGCACCCGCTTGACGAATTCCGGGGGCAGGTTGGCAGGCCCGAACAGGCCGGTGGTCGTCGAGCTGGTCACGTTGAGGCCGGCCTCCACCAGCGTGGGCACCTCGGGCGCCCGGGGCGATCGCTGCTCGCCGGAGACGGCGAGCATGCGCACCCGGCCCGCCTTGTGCATCTCGATGAAGCTGTTGGCGCCGACGATCTTGGCCGGCAGGCGGCCTTCCGCCAGGTCGAGCACGCCGCGCGCGCTTTCCTTGTACGGCACGTGCTCGGTGCGCAGGTTCGCGGCGAGGCCGATCGACAAGCCCACGAAATGCGACAGCGATCCGTTGCCGGGGGAACCGAACATGAGTTCTCCCTTGCCGCGCGTGCGCGCCCATTCGACCAGTTCCTTCAAGGTGGTCGCGCCGGTGGAAGGACCGGTGGCGATGGCCACGTCGAAACTGGAGACGCCGACGATGGGCGTGAAGTCCGCCACCGGGTCGTAGTCCAGCTTCTTGTAGATGTTCGGGTAGATGGAGAAGGGGCCGTTGGTCGAGAACAGCAGCGTGCGGCCATCGGGGGGCGCGCGCCGTACTTCTCCCACCGCGATGCGCTGGCCCGCCCCGAACTTCTGGACGACGACGACCGTCCGCCCGAGCACCTTGCCGAGCTGCTCGGCAACGATGCGCGCGGCGGCGTCCACCGAGGCGCCCGCGCCGATCACGATGTTGATCGTGGACTTGTCCTCCTGCGCGCGCAGCGCGGGCATCCCCAGGACGGCGGCGCCCGCGCCCGCCGCCTGCAGCACCGTGCGGCGGCGCATCACGCGTCCTCCTTCTTGTAGCCGCTGGCCTGCACCAGCTGCTCGAAGCGCTTGCGTTCGTCCGCCAGCAAGGCGGCGAGCTGTTGGCCGTTGGCGGGCCACGGCGTCATCGCCAGCTGCGCCAGCTTCTCCTTCATCGCGGCGTTGGTGAGCATCGGCGCGATCGCGTCGTGCAGGCGCTTGACCAGGTCGGCCGGCATCTTCGGGGGACCGAACACGCCGGTGTAGGTGCTGCTGACGACGTCGACGCCGGCTTCCTTCAGCGTCGGCACTTCCGGCACCAACGGCGACCGGACGTCGCCGGAGACGGCCAGGAGCCGGATCTTGCCGGCCTTGTGCATCTCGATCAGCGGCTGCAGGCCGGTGATCAGCATCGGCAGGCGGCCGGCCGCGAGGTCGATGATGCCGACGCCGCTGTCCTTGTAGGCCACGTGCGTCATCGGCACCTTGGTGGCGAGGCTCGTGGACAGGCCGACGAAGTGCGACAGCGAACCGTTGCCCGGCGCCGAGGCGAACACCGCGTCCTTCTTGCCGCGCTGCCATTCCATCAGCGACTTCAGGTCGGCCGCCCCGGTCATCGGACCGGTGGCGATGGCGACGTCGAAATAGGAGATGCCGGCGATGGGCGTGAAGTCCGCGACCGGGTCGTAGTCCAGCTTGTTGTAGATGTAGGGATAGACCGAGAACGGGCCGCTGGTGGCGAACACGAGGGTGCGGCCGTCGGGAGCGGCGCGCCGGCATTCGCCGAGCGCCAGGCGCTGGCCGGCGCCCAGCTTGCTCATCACGACGGCGGGGCGGCCCAGCGAAGCGCGCAGCTGGTCGGCGATGAGGCGGGCGGTGGCGTCCATGGAGGACGCGGCGCCCACCAGGACGGTGATCGCGGTGGTGTCCTGGGCCAGGACGGCAGGGCCGGCGAGCGCGGCTGCCGCTCCGGCGGCGATGCCGCGCAAGGCGGTTCGGCGGGTGGTCATGAACTTGTCTCCTGGTGGTTGAAGGGGGAAGCCAGTGCCGCCAGTTCCGGCCATTGCCGGTCCACCGGGAACACCCAGGCCGGCTGCGCCCCGCACGGCCAGGCAATGCCCAGCGCCGGGTCGTTCCACAGCAGGCCACCCGCGTGGTCGCGGTTGTTGTAGTCGGTCAGTCGAAAGGCGATCTCGGTGTCCGGCTCCAGCGTGCAGAAGCCGTGCGCGAACCCGGGAGGGACGTGGAGCTGACGCCAGTCGCCGGCGGCGAGTTCCACGACCGCGTGTTTTCCATAGGTCGGGGAACCCACGCGCACGTCGACGCAGACGTCCCAGATGCGGCCGCGCGCCACCCGCACCACCTTGGTCTGGGCGTGCGGCGGCTGCTGGAAATGCAGCCCCCGCACCGTGTGCCTGAGCGGGTAGAAAGACGCATGCTCCTGCACGTAGTGCGACGCCACGCCCACGCCAGCGAAATCGCGCTCGCTGAAGTAGTAGCTGTAGCGGCCGTGTTCGTCCGAGCTCCTGTCCGGCTCGAGGACGCACAGTCCCTGCAGGCCCAGGGGGCTGGTCTCCATGGGGTCTTTCTTTGACGGTGTCTTTGATCTAAATCAAAATATAATTCCATTTTTCGATTCACGCAACGAATTCCCCTGCGGGGGCGAGAGAGCACATGGCCAAGATCGTCCTGGGTATCGGCACCTCCCACACCCCCATGCTCAACGCCCCGGTGGGCGACTGGGCCCGTTTCATCGAGCGCGACCGCCTGCGGCCGCACCTGACCCAGGAAGGGCGCCCCGTCACCTATGAGGAGCTGGAGAAGCTGGCGCCGCCGGACGTCGCGGCCCAGCTGCAACCGGAAGTCTTCGCCGACAAGCACCAGCGCGCCCTGGCCGAAGTGGAGCGGCTCGGCGCCATCGTGCGCAACGCGAGGCTCGACACCCTGGTCGTGGTGGGTGACGACCAGAAGGAGCTCTACGACGACGACAACATGCCGTCGATCCTGCTCTACCGCGGCGAGACCATCCGCAACGTGCCGCTGGCCAGCCACCCCGGCCCGGACTGGGCGCGCGCCGCCTCGGCGAAATACTTCGAGAAGGACCAGCCGCGCGACTACCCGGTGGATGCCAGGCTGGCCGAACACCTGATCGCCCGGCTGATGGAGGACTTCGACCTCTCCTGCGCCAACACGCTGGCCGAGGGCTACGGCGAGGGCCACGCCTTCGGCTTCGTGCACAACCGGCTGCTGGCCGGCACCGTGATCCCGGTGGTACCGGTCTTCCTCAACACCTACTACCCGCCGAACCAGCCGACGCCCGCGCGCTGCTACCGGCTGGGCCAGGCGCTGCGCGCCGCGGTGGAGAGCTTCCCCGGCGACCAGCGCATCGGCGTGCTGGCCTCGGGCGGGCTCAGCCATTTCACCGTGGACGAAGACCTGGACGGCCGCATCGTGCGCGCCCTGCGCGCGAAGGACGCGCGCGCCCTGGTCGACCTGCCGCGGGAGCAGCTCAATTCCGGCAGTTCCGAGATCCGCAACTGGATCTGCATGGCCGGCGCCGTGGAGCACCTGGAGCCGCGCCGCATCGAATACATCCCCGCGTACCGCACGCCGGCGGGCACCGGCACGGGCCTGTGCTTCGCCGACTGGAGTTGACGTGGACGCCAGCAGTCCCGCAATGAGCTCCGCTTCCACCTTCGCCACCACCCTGCAGGCGCGGCTCACGGCGATCCGCTATGCCGCCAACGGCATCCACCTCTACGAGTTCTCGCCGGTGGAGGGCGACGCGCTGCCCCGCTTCACCGCCGGCGCGCACATCGACCTGCACCTGCCGAACGGCCTGGTGCGGCAGTACTCCTTGTGCAACCCGCAACACGAGACGCACCGCTACGTGGTGGGCATCAAGCGCGATCCGTCCAGCCGCGGCGGCTCCAGCTACGTGCACGAGCAGCTCAGGGTCGGCACCGTCCTGCGGGTCGGCGGGCCACGCAACCACTTCGCCCTGCACGAGGAAGCGCGCCACACGGTGCTGGTCGCCGGCGGCATCGGCGTGACGCCGATCGCCTGCATGGCGCAGCGGCTGCGCGAACTGGGCGCCTCGTTCGAGGTGCACTACAGCGTGCGAAGGCGCGAGGACGCCGCCTTCCTCGACGTGCTGGCCGGCGCCAATCTCCACCTGCACGTCGATGCGGAGCGGGGCAACGCGCCCCTGCCCGTGGCCAGGATCGTGACCGGCGCCGACCACGATGCGCACCTCTATTGCTGCGGCCCGGGCCCGATGCTCGATGCCTTCGAAGCCGCGGCCGCCGGGCGGCCTGCCGGCCACGTCCACCTGGAACGGTTCGCCGCGGCCGCGCCGGTGGTGGCCGACGGCGGGTTCACGGTGCAGCTCGCCCGCGCCGGCCGCAGCATCTACATCGCCAAGGGCTGCACCATCCTCGACGCGCTGCGGGACCAGGGCGTGTCGGTGCAGGCCTCCTGCGAGCAGGGCATCTGCGGCAGCTGCGAGACGCGCGTGCTGTCCGGCCGCCCGGACCACCGCGATTCGCTGCTCTCCGACGAGGAGAAGCAGGCCAACCAGGTGATGATGGTCTGCTGCTCGGGCAGCAAGGACCCGCTGCTCGTCCTGGACCTCTGACCGTGGACCGCCTCCATGCACCGCTAGACTTGCGTCTTTCGACGCATGCGAGGAGAGGACACGTGGGGCGCCCCAGCCGCAAGGACAAGCCGGTGCTGCCGGACTATTCCGAAGGCATCCAGATCAAGACCGAGGACGAGGACCCGCGCTTCAACAACGCCGTGGCCCGGGGGCTGGCGATCCTGCGCACCTTCCAGTTCGACCGCAAGCTGCTGGGCAACGTGGAGATCGCCGCGGCCACCGGCCTGCCCAAACCCACGGTGTCGCGCCTGACGTTCACGCTCACCCAATTGGGCTACCTGCGCTACCTGCCGGAGTTCGGCAAGTACGAGCTGGCCGCCGGCGTGGTGACCCTGGCCTACCCCTACCTCGTGAACATGCCGGTGCCGGCCATCGCGAGGCCGCTGATGGAAGACCTGGCGGAACGCAGCAAGACCAACGTCGGACTCGGCGTCCACGAAGGCCTGAGCGTCCTCTACCTCGAATACGCCTTGGGCGAAGCCAATCCCAACCGGCGCCAGCGCGTGGGCTTCCGCGTGCCGCTGATCCGCACGGCCATGGGCCGGGCCTGCATCGCCGCGATGCAGGCGCAGGAGCGCGCGCGCCTGTACGACGAACTGAAGGACCACTACCGCAAGGAATGGACGCAGCTGCAGCGCGAGCTCGACGACGCGGTGGAGCAGGTGGACCGGCGCGGCTTCTGCATCGCAGCAGGCACCTTCCAGAAGACCACCAGCTCGGTGGCGGTGCCGTTCGTGCACACCGATGGCCGCACGCTGATGGCCTTCAACTCCCAGGGCAACGCGAGCGCGCAGACCACGGCCGTCATGGAGCGCAACGGCAAGCGGCTGGTGGACCTGGCCGCCGAAGTGCGCCGCCGGCTGGCGACGGAGCCGCCGACGCCCTCCCTCGGGCGGCGTTGAGCACCACGCACAGGACCCATGCATCCCATGCCCGCCACCGACTTCGTCACCGTCTCCGTGGACGAGGGCCACCTGCGCGGCCGCCGATCCGGCGACGGCGCGGTCTTCCTGGGCGTGCCCTACGCCGCGCCGCCGGTGGGCGAAAACCGCTGGCGTCCACCCCGGCCCGCGCCACGCCGGGACGGCGTGCGCGACGCGCTCGCCTTCGGCCCCGACTTTCCGCAGGCCCGCAATGCCAGGCTGCGCGCGCCGCGGCAGGACGAGGACTGCCTCTACCTGAACGTCTGGACGCCCGCCGTCGGCCGCGACGCGGCCCTGCCCGTGATGGTGTGGCTGCACGGCGGCGGCTTCACTGCCGGCAGCGGGTCGGACCTGCGCACCGATGGGGCGCGCCTCGCCGCGGAGGGCGCCGTGGTCGTCACGCTCAACTACCGCAGCGGCCTGTTCGGCTTCCTCGCGCATCCGCAGCTGAGCCGGGAGTCGGCGCACGGCGTGTCGGGCAACTACGGCCTGCTCGACCAGCTGGCGGCGCTGGCCTGGGTGCGGGAGAACATCGCCAGCTTCGGCGGCGATCCGGCGCGCATCACGGCCTTCGGCGTGTCGGCAGGCTCGGCGTCGATTTCGCTGCTGCTGGCGGCGCCCGCGGCGAAGGGCGCCTTCGATCGCGCGATCCTGCACAGTCCCGGCACGGGGCGGCCCCTCGCGACGCTGCAGGACGCCGAGCGCGCCGGGCGGGCCTGGCACGCCGACATCGATGCGCTGCGCGCGCTGTCCGTGCAGGAAGTGCTGGCACGCACCACGCAATTCAATCCCGCGGTGCGCGGCCTCACGACGCCGCGCATGCTGCGGCCCATCCGCGACGGCTGGCTGCTGCCGGAAGACGAGCGCCCCGCGTTCCAGGCCGGCCGCATGCACGCGATGCCCCTGATCGTGGGCAGCAACACCGACGAAGGCACGCTGCTCACGCGGGCCTGGCCGATCGACACGCTGGATGCCTGGCACGCGCAGGTCGACACCAATTTCGGTCCGGCGGCCGGCGAGGCTGCCGCCCTCTACCCCGCCCGCACGGACGCCGAAGCGCGGCCGGCCGTCGCGCAGATGTTCGCCGACACCCAGTTCAACTACGGCACGCGCTTGCTGGCGCAGTGCATGAGCCGGCTGGAGCCGCGCACCTGGAAGTACCTGTTCGAGCGGCGCCGGCCGGACCAGGCCGACGGCCCCCACCACGGCGAGGAAGTCGCGCATGCCTTCGGCAATGTCGACGCGGCGCCGCCCGGTGAAACGGCGGAGCATGACGCCACCGACGCGGCGCTGTCGCAGGCGATGCGCAAGGCCTGGGTGGCGTTCGCGACGCACGGCGACCCGAACACGTCGGGCGTGCCGCGCTGGGATGCGTACCGCGCCAGCGACGACAACCACCTGGTGCTGGGCGACGCGGTGCGGCCGGGCGCGGCGTGGCGGCGGCCGCAACTGGACTTCCTGGAGCGGTTCTACGCGCGGTGACGCCGTCGGGGTCGGCTGCGCCGAACCCGACCTACGGTTTGGCAAGGCGATTGCCCGTAGGCCGGGTTTCGCGCAGCGAACCCCGGCATGCACTCCTTCAGCGCGGCACCCGCGTCGCGCCCGCCAGCTTCTCCTGGTACGCCTGCTGCCAGTTCGCGTCCTTCGGCGTGTGGAACGAGCCGCTGCGCGCGCCCCACATCACCTCGGGGTCGGTCACCCCGGGCGGCAGCGTGCCCTCCTGGCGCAACGCCTGCGCCGCCTTCAACACCCGGCGGCGCGTGCGCGCCACCATCTGGTCGCTCGGCACCAGGTGCTCGAAGGAATGGTCGGTGATCGCGCCCATCGACTCGGTGACCGCCTGGTCCTGCAGGAACACCATGCGGATGCCGGTGAAGATCTCGTTGCTGCGCTGGGCGTCGCGGTCGATCTCGTAGTCGTTCTCGGCACACGCCTTGGGGCGCCAGCGGCCGTGCCAGTCGGTGGTGTTCGGAAGGTAGTCGACCGCGGGGGCGAAGCCCGGGATCGGCTGGCCGTTCTTCAGCGGAATGCCGGTGTACGCGCCGGGCGACTTCTTCCAGCCCAGCATGACCACCATCGTGTGCTCGTCATCCATCGGCACCCAGGCGCGCACGCCCACGTTGGTCATGAAGTCGGAGTTGGGCGCCTGCGTGTAGAAGGGGAACAGGAAGTTGGCCACGCGCCAGGACATGCGGCCATCGGCATCCTCGCGGTACGCGCCATAGCTCGTGCCCCAGGGCGTGTCGCTCACGTGGTACTCCGGCGCGCGGTTGGTCACCGTGTGCCGCATCGGGTGGTCTTCCTGGAAGTCGTCCGGCTGCGCATGGCCCGCGTGCAGGAAGCCGAAGTGGGAGGTGTCGATGTCGCCCTCCAGCGCCTGCAGCCAGTTGCAGGCGCGCTGGACGAAGCGGACGCTGGCTTCGCCCTCGGGCACCATGGCGGCTTCCAGCATCGGCAGCGGCGGCACCTGGTCCTGCGGTCCCATGTAGACCCACACCAGCCCCGCGCGCTCCGCGGTCTTGTACGCCTTGGCCTTGACCTTGCCGCGCAGCTCGTCGCCGTTCTGCACGTTGGGCATCTCCAGGCAGTTGCCCTCCACGTCGAACTTCCAGCCGTGGTACACGCAGCGCATGCCGTCGTGCTCGTTGCGGCCGAAGAACAGCGAGGCGCAGCGGTGCGGGCAACGATGGTCCATCACGCCGACGCGGCCCTGCGAGTCGCGAAAGGCGATCAGCTTCTCGCCCAGCAGCATCAGGCGCACCGGGTCGCCGTCGGCCTTCAGTTCGCTCGACCCGAGGGCCGGCAGCCAGTAGCGCCGCATCAGGTCTCCCATCACGGTGCCGGGACCCACGCGGGTCATCGCCTCGGAGTTGCTGGCCACTTGGCCCACGACTGGTGCGTTCAAGACAAGGACTCCTTCATCATTCGGGGGTGTAGCCGCTGGCCTTCACGAGGCCGGCGTACTGCCTGTTTTCCGCCTGGAGCGTCGCCATCAGCTCCTGCGGGGTGGAGGGTTTGGGGAAGACGTTGAACGGCGCGAGCTTCTCGCGAAACTCCTGCGTGCCGGCGATCGCCATGATCGCTGTGGTCAATGGACGCACCACCTCCGGCGCCATGCCCGCCGGCCCGAAGATGCCGACCGTCGACGTGGTGTTCACGTTGATGCCGGCTTCCTGCATGGTGGGCACGTCGGGCAGCAGCGGGGAGCGTGCGTTGCCCGAAGAGGCGATCACGCGGATGCGGCCGGCCTTGTGCAGTTCGATCATCCCGGACAGGCCGGTCATCATGATCGGCAGGCGGCCGCTGGAGACGTCCAGCAGGCCCACCGGGCTGTCCTTGTAGGCCACGTGCGTCATCGGCTGGCCCAGCGCCAGGCCCAGCGAGATGCCGACGAAATGCGACAGCGAGCCGGTCCCCGGCGCCGAGCCATAGATCGCCTGCTGGGGATTGGCCTTGAGCCAGGCCACCAGGTCCTTCATGTTCTGCGCGCCGGTGAGGGGCCCGGTGGCGATGCCGACGTCGAAGGCGGACACGCCGGCGATGGGCGTGAAGTCCTTCAAGGGGTCGTAGTCGAGCTTGGTGTAGATGTGCGGGTAGATCGAAAACGGCGCGCTGGTCACCAGCATCAGCGTGCGGCCGTCCGGCGCGGACTTCTGCAACTCATTCAGGGCGACCCGCTGGCCCGCCCCGAGCTTCTGCAGCACGACCACCGGGCGGCCCAGCGCATCGCGCAGCTTCTCGGCCACCAGCCGCGCCGTGAAGTCGGTTCCCGCCGAGGCGCCCACCAGCAGCCTGATGGCGGTCTTGTCGTCCTGCGCCAGCAGCGGCAGGGGGCAGAACGCGGCAGCGGTGCCGGCGAGGCGGGCAAGGGCGGAGCGGCGAGTGGGCATGGGCGACCTGTCTGAAAATGGAATTTCCTTCCATTGTTTTCCGGCGGCGCAAGATTTCGCACCGGGGTTTCCCGGTGGGCAATTCCGATGGTCCGGTTGCATCTGCAATGATGTGTTTCGCCTGCACGGACCCCCGTTGCGGGCGCAGGCGCCTACGCTGGCAAGCCAGGGGAGGCCGAATGGACACTTCAAGCATTGCACTCGTCACCGCGCTCGAGGAGTGGAACGACGCACGGCAGGAATGGGAGCTCGCCGCCCGGCAGCTGGCGGAAGCTCGATCCGCGAACGTTCCCGCCGTCGCGACCGCCTTGCTGAAAGTCCGGGTGGACGCGCTGGAGGCGCGAACCCGCGCGTTGTTCGAGACAGCGATGACGTTCATGGACCGCCGTCCCCTCGGTCCGTGACCTGACCTCGATGCTGGCGCACGCATGGCGCAATCCGGTTACCGGTGTTTCAAGCTCTGCTTGATCCAGTGCGGCGACGAGGGCGTACTGGCCGGCGAATGAATACTCCGAAGATGAATCGGCGTGAACCGCAGGGGCGCGCGCACCCGAGCGAACCACCTGCGCGCCCCCCCAGCACGCTGTTGCGGCGGCTGATGGGCAAGCTCGCCGGTCTCCGCCAGGAGCGGGAACAGGAACGCCCCACGTCCCCACCGCCATCGCCATCGCCATCGCCGCCAGGCGCGCGCAGCGGCCATGGATCGGACAGCGTGGCTCCGTACCTGGAAGAGACGAGGAATTCTCGCCCGGCGCCGCTGGAGTAGCGGATCTCCGCTGCATGACCCGCGTCTGCATTGCGTGAACGGAAACTCTTGCGTCAGTCCAACTCCATCGTCGACCTCCTGCATCAACTGTCCTCTGTCCAGCAGGAGTTGAAGGCAGCCAATCGCGAGCTGATCGACGCGCTCGGTCGTGCGGAAAGCACAGAACGCATGGCGGACCTGGAGCAGCAGGTTGCCTTGCTAAACGAAATCTCGGACTCCATCGCCGAGAGGGTCAGGACGATGGCGGAGGAGCAGGCGCGGGACGGACGAACGGACGAGTCCGCGAAGTGACCTGAACCAGACTCGCGGCAAGCATCACCGCCACGTCGCCAGTGGCCCGCGGCGCGCGCGGGGCCTGGAACCGCGACCCGTGCGCGCGGCGCTTGAGTACACTCGAACACACTCCGACCAATTCCCCCTCAGGACAACCATGAATGGCGCCGACGCACTGGTGCGAATGCTGCAGCTCAATGGCGTCAAGCACATCTTCGGCCTGTGCGGCGACACGAGCCTGCCCTACTACGACGCGCTCGCGCGGCTCGACCACGGGATGGACCACATCCTCACGCGCGACGAGCGCAGCGCCGCCTACATGGCCGACGCCTACGCCCGCGTGACGGGCAAGCCCGGCGTCTGCGAAGGCCCCAGCGGGGGCGGCGCCACCTACCTGCTGCCCGGGCTGGTGGAGGCCAACGAGTCGTCCATCCCGGTCCTGGGGATCACGTCGGACGTTTCGGTCGGCGCCCGCGGGAAATTCCCGCTGACCGAGCTCGACCAGCAGGCGCTGTATGCGCCCCTGACCAAGTGGAACACCCGCATCGACCGGGTCGACCAGATCCCGCACGCCGTGCGCAGCGCCTTTCGCGCCATGACCACCGGCCGGCCCGGCGCCACGCACATCGCCCTGCCCTACGACGTGCAGAAGCACGAGATCGATGCCGCCGAGGTGTGGGCCCAACCGGGGCACGACGTGTATCCGGCGTACCGGTCCGCCCCTGATCCGGCCGAAGTGGAGCGCGCCGCGCAGCGGCTGGTGGCGGCGCGGGCGCCCGTGATCGTCTGCGGCGGCGGCGTGGTCATCGCCGATGCGATGGCGGAACTGGATGCGCTCGCGACGATGCTGAACGCACCGGTGTGCACCTCGGTCAGCGGCAACGGCAGCCTGCCGGGGTCGCACCCGCTGCTGGCCGGCGTGATCGGCACCAACGGCGGCGTGGAGGCGACGCGCGAGGTCATCGCGCAGGCGGACCTGGTGCTGTTCATCGGCGCGCGCGCGGGCTCCACCACGACCGAGCACTGGAAGATGCCGGCCCGCGACGTGACCATCCTGCACCTCGACGTCGACCCGATGACGATCGCCACCAATTACCGCACCGACGTGGCGTTGGTGGGCGACGCGAAGCTGGGACTGGCCGCGCTCGGTGCAGCCGTCAAGGATCGGTCCGCGCTCCGGCCGTCCGATGCCATCGATGGCCGTGCCGTCGTTGCCAAGGCCCGCCGCGCCAAGCACGCCTTCTTCTCCAGCCTGGCCGAATCCGCCGACCGCCCCATCAAGCCGGAACGGGTGGTCGATGCGCTCAACAAGCTGCTGCCCGCACGCTCCATCGTGGTCGCCGATCCGGGCACGCCTTGCCCGTACTTCTCGGCCTACTTCGATGCACCCGAGGCCGGCCGCCACTTCATCACCAACCGCGCCCATGGGGCGCTGGGTTTCTCGATGTCCGCAGGCGTCGGCGCCTCCTTCGGCCGCCCCGACGCCATGGTGGTGTCGGTGATGGGCGACGGCAGCTTCGGCTTCACCTGCGGCGAGATGGAAACCATCGTGCGGCGCGGCGTGCCGCTGAAGATGATCGTGTTCTCGAACGCCGTGTACGGCTGGATCAAGGCCAGCCAGAAGACGGGTTACGGCGAGCGCTATTTCTCCGTCGATTTCGACCGCACCGACCACGCCCGCGTGGCCGAGGCCTTCGGCGTGAAGGCTTGGCGGGTCGAGGATCCGGCGGACGTGCACGGCGCCATCCAGGCGGCGCTGGCGCACGACGGACCCGCATTGGTGGACGTGATTTCGCAGCCGCTGCAGGACACCGCGGTGCCCGTGAGCCAGTGGATGGGTTGATGCAAGGAAAGGACGAACGATGAACGACAGCAGTTTGACGCGCCGGCAAATCCTGGCTGCGGGGGTGGTGATGGGCATGGGCGCGCCGGTGCTGGCGCAATCCGATGCGCCGGTCCGGCTGGTGGTGACCTTCCCTCCCGGCGGCAGCACGGACATCACGGCGCGCATCATCCAGCCGGAGCTGGCCAAGCGCCTGGGACGCAGCGTGGTCGTCGAGAACAAGCCCGGCGCGTCGAGCCAGCTGGCGACCGACTACGTGGCCAAATCCAAGCCGGACGGCAACACGCTGCTGGTGAGCTTCGACTCCCACGCCATCAACGCGGTGGCCAAGCCGAAGCTGCCCTACGACACCTTCAAGGACTTCACGGGCATCACGCTGGCCGTGCGCTTCCCGCTGGTGATCGCGGCTTCCGCGTCGGTGCAGTCCAAGGACCTGCGCGGCTTCCTGGAGGAAGCGCGCAAGCAGCCGGCCAGGTTCAGCTATGCGTCCACGGGCATCGGCTCGATGAACCAGCTGGTGATGGAAGACATCAAGCGCCGTTCCGGCAGCCCCGTGCTGCACGTGCCTTATGCCGGCGGCGGCCCGGCGGTGCAGGCGGTGTTGAGCGACACCTCCCAGATCACGCTGCTGAGCTATGCGGCACTGAAGGGCCAGATCGCCGCCGGCAAGGTGACGCCGCTGGCGGTGACGGGCGCCAAACGCCTGGCCGACCTGCCGAACGTGCCGACGGTGGCCGAATCCGGCTTCCCGGGCTTCGAAGCCTATTCGTGGATCGGCATCTTCGCGCCTTCGGGCACGCCGCCGGAGACGGTGCAAAAGCTGACGGAAGCCTTCCGCGAGACGCTGCAATCGCCGGAAGTGCACGGCAAGCTGACCGCCGGCGGCTTCGAGGTGATGGCCACCGACGGTCCCGGCGCCGAGCGCCACGCTCGCCAGGAGTTCGAGCGCTGGAGCGCGTTCGTGCGCACCACCGGCCTGAAGATCAGCGAGTGAACCTGCTGCGGCTGGACCACGTCGTCATCGCGGTCGCCGACCTCGATCGCACCGTCGCGCGCTACACGGAAGCCGGCTTCACGGTGGCCCCCGGCGGGCGCCATCCCGGACGCAATACCAGCAATGCGCTGGTGGTGTTCGACGACGGCGCTTACCTGGAGCTGATCACCTACAGCAAGCCCTCGCCGGACGAGCGCTGGTGGCGCGAACTCGATGCGCATGGCGACGGCCTGGTGGACTTCGCACTGCTGCCGCAGGATCTGCAGGCGGTCCTGGACCAGGCGCGCGCGCGCGGGCTGTCGGACATCACCGGGCCGTTGCCCGGCGGGCGGGTGCGACCGGACGGCCAGCGCGTGGACTGGCAAACGGCGCGCCAGGCGCAGCATGACCTGCCGTTCCTGTGCGCCGACCTCACGCCGCGGGGCCTGCGCGTGCCGGAGGGAGAGGTGCGGCGGCATCCGAATGGCGCGACGGGGATCGCAGGCGTGACGGTGGCCGTGGCGGATGTCGAAGCTTCACTTGCACGCTATCGGGCGTTCCTCGGGCAGGACGCGGTGAGCGGGGGCGAAGTGTTGCTGGAGGGCGCGCGGATCCGGCTGGTGCGGGATGGACAGCGGCGCAGGGATCAGGGGCCGTGTGGGGTGGAGCTGCGGTTTGCAGGCCGAGGGGCGGCGGCTCTGGGCACCCTCGTGTAGCGTCTTAAAGCAACAGATCGGCCGCGGTCAGCGCGCTCACGCCCGGCAAGCGGATCACCAGTTCCGCGGCCGTGTCGGCGTCCGTGCTCGCGTACAGCACGCCGCCTTCGAAACGCACCTGCCCGGTGGCATTCCTGCTGCTGAAGGCAGCGTCGCCGATGAAAGAGAAGGCCTGGTTGCCGACGCGCGCGGCGCGCGCGTCGATGGTGGACAGGTCGATGCGGTCCACGCCGGAGATGAAGGCGGTGATCACGTCCGCCGTCGCCAGCATCTTGCCCGTGTCGGCGAGGCGGTTGAAGTCGAACAGGTCGCGTCCGCCTCCGCCCGCCATGCGGTCCAGCCCGCGGCCGCCGTCCAGCATGTCGTGGCTGCGGCCGCCCGACAACCTGTCCTGGCCGGAGCCGCCCAGAAGGCGATTGGCCACGTCGTTGCCGATGATGACGTCGTTGCCGGAACCGCCGCTGGCGTTCTCGATGACGGCATCCACGGCGATCGCCAGGTTGTTCCGGCCGTCGTACAGCGTGGGCAGGACGGAGGGATGCAGTTCGTCAAAGCTGAAGGAAGCCGGGAGGCCGAAGCCTTCCTTGAGTTCCGCATCCGTGCGTCGCCAGCCGATGGAGCTGAACTGGCCGTCACGCAGGTCGATCCGGCAGGTGAACACCTGGTTGCTGCAATCCAGCGTGTCCGTGCCGCCGCCGTCCCAGAGGGTCTCCAGCATCTCCTGGTTGGTGTCCCACGCGTACACCGTGTCGCCGGCCCGCGTGTCCGTGTTCGCGCCGTACAGGTGCTGCAGCGCCTGGATGTCCAGCAGCATCATGGTGTCCGGCGAGAGGTACTCCAGGGCCCAGCCGCCGTCGCCGCCGACGGCCTTCAGCACCGCGGTGCGTGGCGCGTGGGTGTACGACATCACCGTGTAGCCCTCATGGTCGATCGACCAGTCCAGGATGTAGCCATCCTCCCGGCTGGAAGTGAAGGGATGCTTCAGGCCCAGCGCGTGACCCACCTCGTGCAGCATCAGGGAGTAGCCGAAGGCCCCCGGCTCGAACTGATCTGCGCTCCACCCGACGATGTTGTTGAACCAGACGCTGCCGGTGATGGGGACCCGGGTGGCGTCCGTGATGATGCCGCTGTCGTCGACCGTGGTGAAGAACGCCGGCGGGTAGGCCCAGGCGCTGGAGCCGGACTGATCGGCCGCCCCGAACCTGATCTGTCCCTCCTGGTCGGCGACGCGCGTGAAGTCGATGTCCACCAACTCCGCCACTTGCGCGAGCACGCTTTCGGCGGCGGCCTGCATCGCCGCATCCATCGGCTGGAAATTGAGTTCGTAGCTGGCGTACGCGGGCAGTGACTCGAGAAAACTGTAGGTCAGCGAAACACCGTTGCCCAGCCCACCGGGACTGTCGACATGCGTGCCCACGGCGTCGGCGAAGTTCCAGCGCGCGTCGGCGTAACCGTCGCGGATGAAAAGGAGAGTGTCGAGTGCGTCGGTCGTGAAGATGGCCATGGCGTGCCCGCAGGCAACACCTTCTCATCCGACGCGGGGGGTGGCGTGTAGGAAGACAGCCAGAGAGTGGTGGAAGTGCGGAAGCTCAGCCGGCACTGGGCACGAGCTGTTTGGCGGAGCAGGAGTCTGTCAAGACCCGCTGCCCTTATGGCTTAGCGGGGCAGTCCTGCTCCTGTCCACCACCTATTCCGCCACAGTTCGGAACTCCGTCCGGATGTCAGCCGGCATCGTACCCACGGACTCAGAACCGCGGGTTACGACTGCTTGACCCGAAGCAGCACTCATACCGCGAATCAGACATGGGCAGCCTGGGCCGATCAACCGGATAGTCCCCGCTTTTTACCGTCTACGCACCCGGTGGGAAAGGGCAGGTGATATGGGGCCTCACAGGGAATGCGGCTGTTTTCAGTTCCGTTCCCCCAGCCGAGCAGAATGGCGAAAAAAGACAAACGGAGGCTCTTAACTAACTATCCCATGACCGAAGGCTCGCGACGGAGGCGCCGGAGTATTCGGTCAAGGATCGCCAGGTCGGACACCTTTCAGCCGCCTTGGGCAGCCCCCCGCGTCGTCCAAGCAACAATCTCGGGGTAAGCCGGTCGCGTACAGTTCTCACAAGTCCATTGCACAAGCGAAAAACTGATGCAGCGTGTCTCACCTTTGCCTTGCGGCACCTTGCTGGCGGACTATGTCGTGGACCAGCACATCGGCACCGGCGGGTTCGGGACGGCCTACTTGTGCGAAGACCGCTACCTGAAGAAGAAATTCGTAGTCAAGGAATTCACGCCCCACCACCTCGTCATGCGATTGCCCGACGGTGGCCTGGCCGTGCGGCAGATGGCCGATCAGTGCCCTTTCGAGCTACAGCGCGGCTCCTACCTCAAGGAGGCACAGGCGCTAGCCCGGTTCTCCCATCCTCACATTGCGCGGGCGGTGCGCTACTTCGAGGCGAATCACACCGCCTATCTGGTTATGGAATACGAGACGGGGCGCAATCTGCGCGCCTACCTGCGCGAGCGGGGAGGCTCAGTGACCGACCAGGAGCTCGAAGCCATCGTGCGCCCGCTCTGCGACGGACTGGGCAAGCTGCACGCGGCAGGGCTGATCCACCGGGACGTTAAGCCAGACAACGTGCTTATCCGGCAGGACGGCAGCCCGGTCCTACTGGACTTCGGCGCCGTCAGGCCTTTCGGCGATGCCGCCGATGTGATCTTCACCCCGGGCTACGCGCCACCGGAGCAGCTGGAGTCACGTTTTGGGCCCCAGGGCGCGTGGACCGACATCTACGCCTTGGGCGCGACTATGTACGAGATGCTGGAGGGCGCACCGCCACCTGACGCCCGCTTGCGCCTAATGCGCACGGACGCGCGGGTACTGGCCCAGCGGGGCGGTGGCCGCAACGCCACACGCATCCACGACCTGGTGGAGCGTTGCCTCGCGCTGCAAGCCGAGGAGCGGCCCCAGTCCATGCGGGAGATCCTCCAGCTGCTGCGCAACGACGACGAGGCGATGCTCGGTGCAATCCTGAAGGACACCTCGCTCAAGATGGTCGTCCACTTCATGAACTGGGCGACACCGAACGATAATCTGTACCTCGACGAATTGGCGGCCTTCGCGGTCGCGTTTCCAGTGATCGACCTCTCGTGGCGCATCGGCGATGGAATCCCGGACACCGAGATGTACCAGAGGCTGCTAGGCGCAAGCTACTTGGGCACTGGAGCCGTGGAACAGTGCGCCCAACCTCTTCAGGAAAAGGGCTTCAGCCGGAGCCGGGCCGGTTCGAACAAGAATCTGTGCGTGGCACGGATGCACGACTACGCGGCCGCCTACCTGCTCGATAGGCAATCGGAGAATTGGACGTACGCGCTCCTGCGCGAGCAGATCGCGCGTCACTGCCTGTCCGCCACCGCGACCGCAGTCGACAAAGACGGGTTCAAGGAACTGATGGCAGACGTCGTCAACCGCGCGCGGGGCCGCGTCAAGCGCGAGTTCGGCAAGTACACCAGCAACGTAACGTGGCACCTGAACGAGGACGGCACCGGCTGGATCAAGCGCATTCGCCCACCAACGGACCTGGTCCCTTCCTAGACTGCCGCTTCCGTGGACTCACCTTCTCCGAATTACCAGAACAAGACCGGGTCACCTGACGCCTAGAACTCTCGCCAGCAGACTTCCGTCGGTTACGAGTTTGGACGTGCGCTGGGAAAGGTCTTGGAGGCGAAAAGTAGCGACGCCGTGCCCCGGGAGACGGTATCTATGCCGCAGGCCCGGTTTCCTGAGTGCACTTTTTGACGTTGCTTGTCTTGGCAGCGCCCGACAGTTTCTTCTCCGTCGCAGCTAGGTCGCACTTGGCTTTGGCATCCGTCTCGCACTTCTTCACGAACGAGTTACGTGCAGCGCCACTCAGCTTCTTATCCTTCGCGGCTGTCATGCATGCGGAGTCGCCGCAAAGCCAGCGGTGGAAACAAACCCAATTAGGGCCAAGGTCCATATCTTCTTCACGGTGTTCTCCTGCGCGCTATGGGGCGCCGGGCGATTCTTTCACAGAGCTAGCGGCAGCGCCACTGAGCCTACCGCCTGCACCACCGCAACGCGCGCTCGCGCAGCTTCAGGCCACAACAGGGGAGTCCGATCCGGGGGCGCGTGCGGCGGGAGTCATGGCGGCCGTGGCGGTGTCGGACCCGGGCGTCAGCGGCTACGTCGTCTTGCTAGTTAAGATTGCTTTATGCCGAACATCGCTACCGCACTCAAGCAGGAAATCACTCGCCTTGCCCGCAAAGAGCAAAAGAGCAACAACGGCGCGCTGAAGAAGGCGCTCGCCAGTTACCGAAGTGAAATTACGGCGTTGAAACGCAGGGTTGCTGACCTTGAGCGGGGGCAGAAGCAAGTCACCGAAGTCGTTGCCACCGTTAGGCCGCAAACGGATGGCGACCAGGAAGACGCCAACCTACGCTTCCGCGCCGCCGGATTTGCACAGCACCGTAAGCGGTTGGGGCTCAGTGCACGTGAAATGGGAATGCTGCTCGACGCATCAGCCCTCAGCGTCTACAAGTGGGAAGCCGGCAAATCCAAACCGCGTGCTAAGCACCTTGAAGCCATTGCGGGCATCAGGAAGCTGGGAAAGCGCCAGGCCATGAAGCGCCTGGAAGCGCTCGCCGCCGCGTGAACGTTAGTTGCTTAGCTTCTTTTCAGGGCTGCTGAGCGGTCACGGACATTTGCGTTTATTCAACGTGCCCAATGGGGGTTGCTGATTCAGCAACACGTTCGCCGCCTACAGTGGCAGCGCCAGCGACAAGGACCGTTGGGGTCGAAGCCAGCGCCAAGGAACAGAGTGCCGATCACATCCGAACAGCGCGCGGAAGCTTGTGCCGGCGACAAAGCCGTAGAAGTCGCTCGCGGGTCGGGCTAATCCTAAGACGAACGGCGGTCCAGCAGATGCGGCATGGCATGCCCAGATGATGCCCAGCACTGCGGCGGGCTGCCGTGATGTGCGATCCTCCGAAGAACATGGCTGTCACTTCCTGAGGCAACGGTGGCGATAGGGTACGCATCCTCGAAATTCACGATGCGGGTGGCGAATCAACTACCAAAGGACCGCGTGGGCCGACTTTGTCATTGCGGCGCGAATGAACCCGGACGCCATGTCGATACGCGACTACCTGCTTGTCCCAGTAACAGACGTGGCCAACCTGCCCATCTTTCTGCGCAAGTCGCATGAAAAACGTACCCTTTACGTATGCGTCATCAAGCGCTGGCATCGCCCTGCCCTCCCAGGGCCAGAAGGATGAAACACAAAAAAGGCTGAGGCGGCTTTCCCGACGAATTCGCGCCTTCTGACTACTGCACGTGGTCAGGCGGCACCAATTAAAACGTGGTAGAGGTCGTAGCCACGCTTGGAGATGTCCTCGCAAACGTCTTCGACGAAGCTCTGCACGTCGTTCAGCAACCCCTCTATGTCCTCGGGTGTGCCTTTGGGTATCAGCCGGACCAGCCGAGGAAAACTGTCCAGCGCTTCCTGAAGTCCCTCAGCCGTGTCATCTGTTAAGGATTCCTGCAGCTCCTTATAACTAAGCTCATCCTCGTCATGTTGCTGCAGCCATCCAATCCCCTCCTCGAGGCTGGCAAGTACGCGCTCCATGTAGTCCATCAAGGGCTTAAAGGACTTGTATCGATGGAAACGCTCCTGCTGCTCATTGACGTACTGATAAAAGGCGGCCAGCGGCCGCACCAGCCTCTCAACGGGAAGAGACATTGGCTCCTTAGCCCGCCAAAGGATCCAGGCCCACCCCGTTAAGCTAGGTCTCCGCATCGCTTCTCCTCCTCAAAAGTCAAAAACTACAGCCCAATGACGGCAGCTAAATCTTGAGCGCTGACGCTCAGGGTCGAAAGTCAGCACTGATCCTTGTCGACGTAGTTCTCCCGCCAGCTCGGAAATTGCGTCGTCTCCAGCCTAGACATCGGCATCGCCTGAACGACTCTGCCGACCTCTAGACGGCTAAGACCATAGGCGACGGACAGTCTGTCGTAATCCTCTTCATCCAGTCCCAGAGCCTCGAGGTCTGAAGGAACGGCCAACCTCCACGGCTCGGCCTTTAGCCAGGAGCAGCCAGGCATGTTTCGCAGCTCCACTTCCAGCTTTTGATAGAACTCCATTCGACCACCCCCTCCGCACAAGAAAAAGGGAATGCCTGTTAGGCTGCTCTGGGGAAGCAGCTGGTTCTTCCATGCCCGCCAAAACGTTTTGCCCTGCACCTGCGCAACGACGCGGTCAAAGAATTCGACATCCGGCGTCCGATTTCTCTCAAAAGGTTCGATCTGTATGCCGGTGAAGTAGTCGGCATAGCTGGCAGGAACACGAAGGCCGATATCCGTCTGGAAACGGGCTTCTTCCAGCTTCGCGCGCAGCGGCTCCGAAGCCTCACACGCAATAAGTTCCTCTGCCCACCATTTGCTGCGATGGCGATGAAGGTTACTCGCGCCGTTCGGCTCTACTAGAGAAGTGTAGAACTCAAAGTCCCATTTCCCTCGCCCGGCTCGCTTTACTCTGAAGAGTGATGAATCAACGGTACCCGCACCAACGTCTGCCATCAAGTAGAGGTTGGGGGCCTGTCTATCAAATCTGGAGGAGACGACAAAGCCGTAGATCTGCGCCGCGATCTCAGGGACTACAGTGACCTCGAGGTCGTGCTCAGGCGTGGGCGCCGATACTCCTGCCAACTTAGCGGCCACGAAGATCGCTGTCACCTCTTCGGAGCTGGTGGACACCGACCAAGCAGCTTCCGCAAGCACCCGAAAGAGATCAGTGAACGGAGCACGAAGATGCTGTGCCGCCGGCAGTCCCAGGGTAAAGCGCCAGTAGATTTCAGTTGTTTTGTACACGGCGGCCTGTGTCGTGAGCAGCCAGCCTCTTGCCCGCCGAATCGCCAGCGCTAGGTACGCAACAGCTCGAACCTGCAACCGGAGATCCTCTGGGTGCGCCAAGAGCGCTAATTTCAGATCGCGATGCGCATGGGTACCCGCGTCTAGAGAAAACGCGTCCCCTGTCTGGAACAGAACCGCAGGCAACAAGAACGCGTCCAGCCCGGGTCTCTCCCGAAACGGAACAGCGAACGACCTACCCAGCGAGGGATCGCCAAAGACGCCTTTGGTGCATGACGTCCCGAAGTCAAGGCCTAGGACGACCTCGCGCTGATCGGTCCGGCGGCTGCTTTCCACCTGCACGGCGCGACCGAGTGCCTCAAATTTCGTGAGAAGCCTGATGTCGCACGCATTACCCGTGCTCAGTGCCAATGAGGCATGCGGGGAGATTTGAAGCTTGCGTCGAGGAGCCTTAGGATGCGGGGGCGGTTTGGCTATAGGAGTTGCAACCTGGACGACAGAACGCTGATCTTCTCCGCGAACAGTCACTGCACCCGCAGGTGAAAGGTTGATCGCTGGGCTCTCATGGTGCTTCTTCTTCTTCCGCCGGGCTCCCGAAGAGGGTCCGTACGTAACACGGATCAAATTCTGTCCCCCTCTTCCCTTCGGATTCGCAGCTGTGAGAAGCTTCTCAACCGCCACACTGTCCGACTGCGTAGGCGGCCGGGCCGTCGCAGTCGATGGTGCCGTTAAAGCTTCGCACGGCGGTTGCTTGCTGATGGCGGCCTGCATGGCCTCACGGATCGACTTGGCCATGCGCACTTCTCCTCAGCGGATGCGAATCACCCCGACGGACACCATGCTCTCTTGGGCTCGAAAGGTTTCCTTCAAACGCAACTCCGCGATGCGGCTCTCGATGCGCTGGGCTTCCTTTTTTAGCCGTCCCTCCTCGGCCGCCACCAGTCTTAACCTGCGCCTGTTCCCCGATGCCCGGTGCGCGGCAATGAGCTCTTGTGACCGTCGACGCTTGTTTTGTAGGTGATGTTCCAGGGATCTAACCATGAGTTGGATGCGGTCCGCGTCTTCGCGCTTCTGAGCTGCCGCAAACAGCTGAAAGCGGCTCTCCAACTCCACTCTGCACGACTCCTGAAGATCCGCGGCACGTACACAGTCCAGGGATGCGCCCGCAGCAAGCCAGTCGGAGCCTTGCAAGGCGGCGGTGTTCACCAGAAGCTCCGCATCATCACCTGAGAGTGCCACCTTGTCCTGCTCAAGACCGCGGACCACGTATTCAAGCCGTTCTATCTCGCGCGAGCCGGACACGGACCACCGCGCCACGCAATACACATAAGCACCCGGTGACTGCACTGTGTCGACGTTCGAGATCACCTCTATGGCGGAGACCGGGAAATAGCCCATGCCACTGCCGCCGGCACGCAAGCGCTCACCAACAAAACGAATAAGAGGGTGATCCTGCGTTACCCGCTCAACGCCGCCCTGAGGCTTTCCGAGTTTATTCTCGAACAATAGCGTCGGAGCGACTGTTGAAAGCAGTTGTGTTCTTCCCTGAAGCCGGTGAAGCTGCAAGAACTCTGAGAGCTCAACTCTTGCCTGGGTCGATAGCTCAAGGCGTACATTCCGCTCATCTCCGTCAATCGACAGGAACCGTGTCCCCGAGTACTCGCGGACCAAGAAGTCTCGCGCGTATACCAGCAGATCCTCACCTCGGATGTATCGTCCCAGTTCATGGGCGGCCTTGACTTTGTTCTGAATGAACTCCCCATGGGCAATGAGCTGCGTAGCTTCTTCCTCGAGCCGAGCGTGATCCCTATTTAATTTCGCAAGTGTCACCCGAGTGCGATCTATGCGCTCCTCCTCCTTCTCCGGGCTCAGTTTGTGAGAAAGCAGGTCATACGCAAGTTGCCGGATCTCCTCCCCGAGAATGGCTTCCATGCTTCCCAGAGCCTGCTTAAAGATGTCCAGCCGTTCCAGCAGACGCGAATAGATGCGGTCATCAATCGTGTCCTCGTACACGAAACTCCAGATCAGAATTTGCGCCTCTTCTTGCCCAATGCGGTCGACACGACCGATACGCTGCTCAATTCGAGCGGGATTCCAAGGCAAGTCGTAGTTGATCACGAGACTCGAAAACTGAAGATCCACGCCCTCCGATGCGACTTCGGAGGAAAGCAGGATGCTAGGACCTGTCTCGCTTTCGAAGTGCCGCAAGGCCAGGTCCTTGTCCATCCCACCATGAACGACGACGGACGGGTGGCCATCTTTCTGCATCCGCTCCGCGAGGTAGTGCAAAGTGTTTCGGTAGAAGGAGAAGAGCACCACTTTCTTGCCGGGATACTTCTGCCAGTACCGCCGGAGGTTGTCCAACAACGCGTGGTACTTGGAGTCGTTTTCATACAGTCCCTCGTAGTCACCAACCGCCTTTGAAATGTCGACCAGCTCTCGGATGAGTGTCCCCATGTCCGGGCGAAGCGCCTGCTCCTCCACGTCTCCGAAGAGTTCATAGGCTTCTTCCTCTAGCTCCTTCTCCTCCGTCTTCTGGGTCCAGCCGCGACATGCTGCGGCCATGCAGCTGGACAACTGCCGCTGTGGGATGGTCAGCATGAAGCCCTCAGAAATTCCGAGTCGCTCGCAAAACTCTCGAACACGATCTGTGACTGCCTCATAGAAGGCGGCTTCGACGGGTGACATTCGCGCTTTGATGACGTGCGGTTGGCGTTCAACGCGGTTCTCTTGAACGTCTCGCTTCAGCGTTCGGGTGATGACCTTCGCCAAGGGATTGATCCGATCCAGCTGGTCCGCAATGTCGGCACGCTTATCAGGGGATACAAGGTCTTCCATACTCGGCAAGTTGGCTCTGAGGTGCTGTAGCTGCTGGTTGTCATCGAACAGCCGAGCTGACATGGCTTCATTGATAGCGTCAAGAAAATCCGCGGGGCTCACCGTGCTGTTCAAGACGCGATCACGTAGGAGAACAAGGGGGGCGTTTGCCCGAATGGTGTTGTTGAAGGAGAACTCGAAGGGGAACGCATTCTCATCAAGCAGGTGCAGCAGATTGAAAAGATCACGGCTATGGAGTTGGACAGGCGTAGCCGAGAGCATCACCAGATTGTTTGTGACGGGGCGAACCAGGCGCCCGAGAAGATTCGTCTGAGTTTCCGCGTTCCTTAAGTAGTGCGCCTCGTCGATGATGACCAGGTCCATAAGAGGCGCATCGAGCTCTGCCTCCTCTAAAAACCTAGCCAATTTAGCTGTCGCTGTGTTCGACGGGTCATCCTTGTCATTCCATCCACGGGAAGGGCGCAGGCCTTGAAGACTGGCAATCAGCGCGAAGGCCTCTAAAGGCTTCACTTTGGCTTCCTCTAGCTGATTGAGGAGCTCACCCGCGTCCACAATGCTCGCCTGCACGCCAAACCGATTTGACAGCTCTCGCTTCCACTTTTCACGAAGCATTGCAGGGCAGATGACCAGGAGCCTTCGTGCATCCTGACGTGCCCTCAGTTCAGTCCAGATCAAACCCGCTTCGATCGTTTTGCCGAGGCCCACTTCGTCGGCAATCAAAATCCCGCTGCTCGGGGAATCCAGAAACTGGAGAACCGGCTTGAACTGATAGGGAAGGAACTGCGTGTTGGTCGTGTTCAGGCTGTAGATCAGGTTGCCGAGCCGGCCGTTCAGGCGATAGAAGGTGATTGCTCCGCGCAAGTCTGATGCTCGGCCAAATCGGCCCCTTCGCACCAAGTCATGCGGTCTGAGACTCTCCCGCTCCACTCTCTCCAGGGATGCGGCCAGCACGAACTGCTCTTCGCCATCGAGGAAGTGCACGAGGACACGCTGGCGATGATCCGGGCCATCCGTCTCATTGCCCAGAATGCCGACGCGCCCAGGATTGGCGACCAACCTAACCTTGTCACCGGGGTTCATGACATCTCCTGTCCAATTGCGGCCATCTGTCCCCCGGACGTTTGCGCGGCAGACTTAGCAACCTACAGAGCAGTGAGTACGCCGATCAGGGTTCGTACCCGGTCCACATCTAGGCCAACTCCCTTGCGCTCTTCCGTGATCAGCAGCGTAGCCGTACCGGCGCTACCTTCTTCATACGGGACGATGCCGACGCTGCGATATGCTTGGAGCTTGCGTTCCCATCGGCGGCGATAGCTGTCGTTTGACATGAGTCCGCAGTGCTCCCAATACCAGACCCGCCCGCTCGGGTCGGTGTACGTAAAATCAGGCTGGTACTCGAGACCGCCAATGCTGAGCGGCTGCTCGTACGTGTACCGTATGCCTGCAGCGTGCAGCTTGTCGGCGATGATCAACTCGGATTTGGACTTGACGAGGTCGTCTCCTCGTTCCGTGCGGTACACCAGATTGGCATCCAGCACACGTGTCTTGCCGGTCGGCGTCCGGACTTCGATCGGCTGCGAAGGCTCAAACAAGCTCACCATTCGACCCGCGATTTCTGAATAGGAGTCATGAGCGTACTGCTGCAGGTCCTGAAAGTCGCCCTGATATAAGATGATCACGCGCTCGACGTGCCGCGTCAAAGCTGTGTACAACATCTCTCGAGACAGATTGGCGCAGGGATTGGGCACCACCAGGATCACCAGCCCGAACTCGCTGCCTTGACTTTTGTGCACTGTAAGGGCGTACGCCAGTTCAAGTGGGACGCTCCCGTCCTGCCGCCCGAACTCCCACTGCCCGTACTTGTATGCGAAACCCGGTTGGCTGCTCATTTCCACTTCGACATCTTTGGGAAAGATTGAGCGCACCTTGGTTCGTCTTTGCCCGACGACCATGCCTACGTCTCCGTTTGCGACGAATGCATCGTCCTTCTCCGGATAGACCTTGGCACGCCAGCCAGAGCGGTTCTCCAAGTTGATGACCTTGTCTCCGTACAGGATCTCCTCTGGCCCCATGGGCCGTGGTATGACTCGATGCCCGCTGGTCATAGCCTGCTCGCGATAGGTGCGGCGCCACTCCTTCTGCACCGCACGATTGATTGCCACAGACCCCACCCCCCAACGCCGAACAGGTGTCAGGATCTGCCAGGACTCCGCTTTCTCAGCAGAACCCGGTCTGTCCTTGTACTTGACGTTGAACCACACAGTGGTACGGCCCTGATACTCGGACGGGTGCCCGCCCAAGCTGGCCTCAAAGCTGGCCTCATCTCCAGCGGCCAAATTGAGGGCGAGGCGGATTTCCTCGTTCACAAGCGCCGGCACCTGCTCGGCGCGGGTAAATCGAACCAGACGGATTCTGCTTGCCGCGTTGGCCCCATTGAGGCGACTTACATGGTCATTGACGGCGTGCCACACTGCATGGTCACGAAGCTCCGGCCTGCCGCTGAACATGTTGGCCAAGCGGAGATCGATCGGTTCCGCACCGTCACTATCGTCGTTTCCAGGGTCTTGGCGCATCGATACCGTGAGGGCCGCATAACAAGGTCCAACACGCGGGAACAGGCTGTCGGCAATCGGCGGCCGAAGCATACGTTCGACGCTTACGAACGGATGGCCGGCGCCAATTGGCGGCAGCTGATGCGGGTCACCAAGCAAGATGATGCGCTTGACGTTGACACAGGCCTCCAGGATCGCTGCGAGCTGCTCTTCCGTCAGCATCGAACTTTCGTCGACCACGACAGTGCCGTAGCCGGTGAGCGTTGGGGCTTTCGCGTTGGTGTAGTACCGATGCGTACTCGGGTCGTAGCGATCTAGCCGGTGCAGGAACTGGGCGACCGTCTTGCCTCCAGTGCGGCCGCTTGCTCGCTCCAGACGCACGCGCGCTTTTCCGGTAGGGGCGAGCATCAACACGTTCTCGGATCGGACATCCTCGATCTCGCACAGGGCGCGGATCAAGGTACTCTTACCCGTGCCAGCTCCACCAATGAGCACGGACAAGGGCGAGCGATAGATCACCTCTAGGGCGGCCGCCTTCTCCTCGCGTGCGAGGCGATCGCGCTCGGTGATTATGAGCTCGGTGCCGTCCGGACGCCGCAGACTGTCGTTGACTCGCTTTCTCCAGTCGTGAATTTTGGCGAGCGGTTTAGCCCTCTTAGCACGCAGAACAGCTTCCGTGATGACCTGGCTGGTATGCATGTACCGATTCAGCTGGTAGGCCGTACCAGTCTTAGGCATCTGCAGAACTTCGACCTCGGGAGACAGCCGGCCGCGCACCATGGCGAGGTCGTCCTCATCCAGGCGGAACTCTGGCTTAAGCGGCTGCTCCGCGATTTTGCTGATAAGCATGTCTACCGGAAGCATCGTGTGGCCACTGCTGGCCGCATCCTCCAAACAGGCGATGATTGCTGCATGGACCCTGCGTGGGTCGATCGATTCACTGACCCGGGAGCGCTGCGGTAGTGGAAAGGCGTGGCGTACGGTCGCGTCAGCGAATAGACCACGGTCGACCATCTCGAAACTCACAGCGTCAGACTGCAGTCGATCAGCCTCGAACACGACATAGGGGTTCTGAAGAATGTCGGCATCCGTCGATTCAATCTTCGCCTTGCGTCGCTCAGCCGGCTTGTACCAGCGAGTAGCTTGGGACTCCGTAAGATCAAACCGCGCAAGGAGTTGCAGCAGTTCCCGGCGATCCGGGTCCAGACAACGCCACTTTTCCTCGATGGTCGGTCCGAGCTCGTCACGCAAATACTCCGGCAGCCTACCGGGGTCTGAGAGGGCGGAAGACAACAGGGGCCAAGGGTCGCGCATCTTCTCTTCGGCACCGTCCTGCGCCATAAGATGCCAGGCGAGCAGGTTCCCGTGGGGGATGCCCAGGGCACACAGCGCAGATCCCATCCCTGGGTAGGCGCCTCTGAGCCGCCAGAGACGATTGAGCTCGACGTCGATCCAGTCCAAGTAAGCGTCGACGGGGGCGCTGACCACTCCGCGGGACACCTCTAGCGCCTTGGCCATCGTTACGAGCGATGCGATGGCCCCATCCTGGGAGAGATGCTCACTGGCGTACGAATAGCTGTCAAAGAGTGCATCCGGTGCGAAAGCAACGTGGCGCTCAGGATCAACGCTGGCATCACCTTCGGTAGCCCTCAAGACGTCGAGGTACGGCATCAGGAAGCCGCCGGACACGTCATCGGGTCGCAAAGAATGCCCGATATTGCGCTCCCAAAGAATGCCTTCGATCGCACCCTTAGGGCGCCGGCCCCCGACACAGTCGTATTCCTGAAGCTGCTCCTGAACTGAAGTGACCCGCGCGACCCCGACGATCACCCGACGGCCGCTATCGGACAGTGGCGTGCTCTTGCAATAGAAGAAGATCAGCGATTGACGCGGACGCAGAGCGCTACGCCAGGTGTCGAGGAGAAGGCGCTGATTGGGTGCGTACTGCAGCCACGTGTTCGTCTTCAGTCCCATGCGCTCTACCAATTCCGCCTCGCGCTCGAAACTGTATTGGTCCAGTTTCAATCTTTCCACCAGTCCTGGCTGCGTGCCTCGATGGTCGTCGGCACCTTCCACCTGCGCCTTGAGCATCCACCGGAAAGGTACGGCGGTCACGGTGTAGGGATCGATCTGGAACGGCGTGTCTACAAAATGACCGTGGGTTTGAGGCAGTGCTCTCGCGTATGGATGCGGCTTGTCAACGATCACTGAGAAATCTGCCATGACCGTCGCCCGCTCTTCGACGCATGGCGGAAGATCCGCCCTAGGCAACGCGCGCAAGCTCTGGCCGGCAAGAGCCATCTCGCGGGCGTCGTTGCGCTTGGTACCAATACGGTCCAGGACAATGCAACTCGAGTTGTTGCAGACACTTTTGCAAATGGTGCCGCTCCAGCCGTTGTCATGCCACGGCAATCGAGCAGTCAAGTGTGCGAGCGGAAGCTGGCGCAAGCCATTACCCATGGTCGTTCTCCCTGATTAGACGTACGAGTGGAAGAAGAATCCCGCATACACGACCTGTGTTGCGAGGCGGACATGATGCGCCCAAACGCTCGATTAAGCGCCCGCACCGAATAGGTACTTACCCGTGATGAGAGCGCCGGCCGCCGCGCGGTCGCCGGAAGCCCCGAAGCAGCAAAGTGACTGGAAGACCTCTGCACGAGCTTGGACAGCTTGTTTTACGGACAGCAAGTGATGGTTCTCAGAACTCACTGCGTACAACGTGGCGCCGACATGCGGGGTGCATGACCGTGCTCTGCCCTGTGATGACTGGGGGCGCTGAAGAAGTGCACCGGGTGCACTTTTCACCGGGTCTGCGAGCGTCAGGGGGTTGGAAGGACAGGCGGTCCGCCAAAGAGCCCGTTAGGCAACTGCCAGCGCCAACAAACATGCGCGGTCCCCCCATCAGTCCTCCAGCAATCATGGCTTACGAAGGCTGTCCAGTGGCTCAAAACAGATGTGGTGTCTTACGGACTACTCACTCCAGAGTGCATGTGCCGCACGCGAGACCAACTGGCCGAAGTCCGTGTCCTCTCAACCCTAATGCCTCGGCCGGCGAGACGATGTGCGCCCCATAGCCTCCTGAAAAAGCGGATCCGGCGGAAAACAGATCGTCGATCGCTTGCGCGCGTGATCGCGGTCAGCGCGCGTCGTCGTCTAGTTCAACGCCAATGCAACCAGGTCCGCATCGCCAATAGTGGCGCGCGCTTTGAATTCCTTCTCAGCGTCGTTCGGCAGGTTGGTCGGGCTGTGCCAGTCGGACACCCACCACTTGTAGCAGCTGTCATGGTCGCCCGGCAGACCCTCAGCACGCATCAACTGTAGTCGCATGAGCATGCACGCGAACTCGTCGTTGTCCCGTGCGAGCTTCAAGAACGGTGAGTCGGCAGGGTAGGCCGCCGCGTTGTCCTTCAAGGCCATCGCCGCGGTGTGCATCGTGTTCTCGTCAGTGTAGTGCGACTGCGTCGCCAGCAGTAGTTTCACCCGGTCCTTGCGCCCGGCGACGCCGCCATTGTCCATGACGCGTGCCTGCCTGATGATGTCCCTGAGCTTGTTGGCCTGGATCTGGAGCAAGCCTTTTGCGGGGCCGTTGCCTTGCTGATCGCGCAGTAGGCCGAAGGTGCTCTCCATGCCAGAAAGGTAGAGCGCAAGACGGCGGATCTTCTTCGCCTTGTCGTCGGCGTCCCCGACGGCGGTCGTCACGGCCTTAAAGTCGGCCCAGTACCCCTTGATACGTGCGCGGCGCTGCGGGTCAGTATCAAGAGGCGCAATTTCCCAGCTGCTGTCCCAGTCAAGTTCGAACGAGTCTGGGCCCTCATGCACGGCCAGCCGCACGCGGCGCGCCGGCCCGGCGAGCAAGCCTTCTTCCACGAACGCGCGCAGCTGCACGGCGCTGCGCGCCATGAGGTCGGATGCAGGTGCGGTCGCGACCTTGCGCTTCACGGGGACCGCCGCCTTGCGCGCGACCGTCTTCAGCGATTTGCTCGCAGGCGATTTGGCGGCTGCGCGCTTGTCGGCAGTACGATTGCGGGACTTTGCGGTTGCCATGTCTTTTCTCCTGATTGAAGTTGGCACGAGTGTTCATACGGTACTGCGCTCGAACGGCGCTGCGCCGCCGCCGAGTGCAAGGCGGTCGAAGTAGACGAGCCGCTCGAAGCGCTTGTCGCCGCGCGCGTCCAGCGCGGGGTCCATGTACGGGCTCGCTGGAAGGACCTGGTACTCCTCGATCACGACCGAGTAGCGCGCGTCGCGATCGTCGGGGATGTCGAACTGCGCTTCGCATACGCCGGCCGCGACTGCGGGCCGCGCTTGGTGGCCCATGGGAATCCACGTGCCGCCGGCGCGGTCGCCGTGGTGCTTTTCCACGTGCAGCCGCAACTGCGACTGCGCCGAGGCCGCCGGATCGAGCAGGCCGCCGGCGACGGCCACCTTGAACCCCCGGTGCTTGGCCTTCGTGCTGCGCACCGGAGTCACCGACACCGAGCGTCCCGGCATCAGCTGGACGAACTCGGTGGCGACGACGGCGGACATCCGAAGATCGAGCTTCGCGTCGCGCAGCGCGTGCGGCTGCCAGCGCGCGAGCGCCAGCCGCACAAACGGGTCGCGTGCGTAGCCGGGATCGATCTGGATGTCCGCGTAGTAGCGGCCGGACTCCGGATCGAGGTTCGGCCGGTACAGCGCGAGGACCGCTGTGGTGTCGGCCGGGCCCGCAGGTCGGGGCGGCGCATCGGGCAGGTGGAGGAGGTCGTACTGCGGCTCGAACGAGTGAATGTCCAGCAGGTGATGCAGGTCCGCTTCCAGCGCCTCGTCCTTCGTGGCCGCCGACGCCGCGAGCCTGGCGCGGCTGACGATACGGTTGCGCAGCGCCGAAGCCGGCATGTTGCCAAACTCGATCGGCTCGCCGAGCAACGGGTCCAACCCCCAGCGCGTCACCATCGGCTCGATCGCCTTGTGCGGCACTGCGAACTGGCTGGCTGTTTCGCGCCTACGCGTGAGCTGCAGCCGCCGCTCCAGCGGGTCCAGCAGGTTTGAGTCCCAGCAGACGATCGCCAGCAGCTCACCGTTGCCCGATGAATACCACTCGTCACCGAGCCATACGCGGAACCAGCCCCCCTCGCGCGTGTGCACAACGTTGTCGCCTTCCGTACCGTCCTTGGCGTGAATGAGGGGAACGACATATTCGACCTTGGGCGGCTCAGGCCGGGCCGTGGCAGCGACGACGACACGCTGCGGCTTCGACTTGGCGACGTGCCGCTGCGGATGGCTGGCGCTGTCTCGGAACTCGACGCCGTGCCGCGCCAAGGCATGCAATTCGACTTCGATCACACGTGCGCGAGGATCGCCGAAGTCGTAGGGTGTAGCTACCGGACGGCAGTCAGCGGCGTTCTCCGACCTGCCGCAGTCGAGCCGGATGTCGGGCCTCCGGGGCAGGGAGGCCCCGACGTCCTGAAGGAACTGCGTAGGCGGCAGTTCAGGCGGCAGCGGCACGTCGGCAGGGAAGCCCGTGGCGTCGCGCGCAACCGGGGCGATGTCGCGCAACTGGAAGAGCAAGCCCTGTCGCTTCTCGACACGCGTCACGCGCTTGCCCGCCGCTGGCACACCGCGCATTCCGTTCTCGCGCCAAGTGGCCTGCGCGTCGATGTTGCGGGTGGTGGCGCGGTCCAAGCGGACGTGGCCGCGGAAGTACGCCGTCGACAGGTTCACGAACCGGGTCACGGTGAAGGGCTCCTCCACACCGGCCGTCACGCTCGGCGAATGCGCCACCTGCGGCGCAACCACCTCACGCTTTGTGCTGTCGACGAGTGTGGGCGCATAGGCCGGCAAGGCCGTGGCGTGGACCACGTCCATTTCCTGCAGCGGATTCAGCATCCAGAACGATGCGAAGTTCACGAGCGCGGACGGCTGGCCCGCGGGCCGCGGCGGCGTGGCCAAGTTCTCGCGTCGCGCGTGCCAGTTCGATAGCCTTTCAATGACACGCGCTCGAAGTTCGCGCGGTTCTTGCGTCGTGCAGCGTAGGCCCCGCCGAATCGCCGCGCCCGTCGACGGATCGCAGGCCGCCTGCACGATTTGGTCCACTATGCCGGACTGGTTAAGCATGTCGACGTCGATCTCGTGCCATGTCCGCAGCTTGAGATGCGTGCCGGGCGCGACGCGCACGATGAGGCGGCCGTCCGCGCGCTCGACATCGAAACCTCGAGAGCGCGAGGGGTTGGGTACGGACTCTACCGGCACGATCTCGATGACGAGCTCACGCGCATACGGCCACGCGGCGCCTTCTCCGTAGTAGTCGAAGTGGTCGACATACATCAGCTGGTCGTCGCCTTCGCGGTAGAAGCCGATGATCGCGCGCCGCGCCCATGGGTCCGGGTAGTACGGGATTTTTGGCGGCTGCACGCCGCCCGCATGCCGGCGGAAGTAGCGCTCGCTGGTGTTGCGCTTCGAGTCGCCGATGCCGTACGCCGCGTAGTTGAACGCGGGGAAGTCGCCCTCCGGCGTGAGCATCGCATGGCCGAACGCACCGGCGGGCGCGGACTGCGCGAATCTAGGGTCGTCAAACACACCATGCCGTATCGCGAGGTCAAGGCTCGCGCAGCGCGGCGGCACCAGCACGCGGCGGCAGCGCGTCTTCTCGCCGAGCGTGACCACGGCCCGGTGCGCGCGCTCAGCCAGCAATTCGTTGTGCCGGGATAGGCCCTCGATCAGGACGGCGGGCGGCTGGATCGGTTCGTAGCGCAGGAAAGGCGCGTAGCCCTCCTCCTTCTCGTTTGCGCTCTCGTCGCCCAGGGAGTGCGACGGCCCGGCGGCGTTGTGGTGGTAGAGCCTAGCCTCGGCCTCGTCGATTGCGATGCTGTTGCCATCTGCCATCGCGAGCCGCACGCCGACGCGGTAGCCGTGTCCGAAGCGCTGCGCCGTTGCGCCGGGAAGCGCCTCGTATTCGATCTTGAGGTCGGAGCCGGGCCCCGGGGATTGGCGGGGCGTGTCCTTCGGCAGGTCCGCGAGCGGAGCGCCTTCGGAGTCAGGGCGCGGTACGCCCAGCACCCAAGTGTCCCAGCGCATCAGTTCGGCTTCCGTCTTGGGCGCGTCGCCGGGGTTTTGGCGACGCTGCACTTCGACCAGGAAATTCTCGTCCACGTGCCCGAGGATATTCGTGAACCAGTCAGTGATGTCGCGGCCCTTCAGTCTCACGCGTTTTATGCGCCGCGCGGTGAGCGACGTCCAAGCCTTCACACGCGCACCAGCCGGGTCCTGTTCGGGCACCAGTTCCTGGATGTCCGGCCGCAGCCCGATGACAAGGTTGTGGAGGTAGATGTCCTCGACCTCGGCGACCTTAGCCGCGGTGAGGTTTCTGAAGTCGGGGTCCTTGAATTTGAAGAGAGACAACCCGACACTCTCCTGCGGTTGCACGGGCGCCGTGATGTCGCGCGGCGGCGTTCCGGTGATCACCGCGTTGCGCCATGAAATCGCCGTCTGCACCAAGCGGTGTGGGGTACGGTCGATGTCCAGCTGCGAGAGGCCGAAGCGGCCATGCGCGCCCGTGTAAGACACGTCGAGCACACCCGAGGTGCGATACAAGGTGGTGTCCCCCTCGTGGCGCGCGGCGAACCCGTTGGCGAGGTGCGTCTTCTGCATGTGCCGGGGCTGCACGGCCGGACCCCATTTCGTCAGCATCGCCCATGGCGGCTCGCCCCCCGTGGCCGCCACGTTGACGTGCACCTCGATCACCAGACCCAGGGCCTTCATCAGCCACGGATTCGCGGCGACCCCTGCAAGCCGCTTATGGAAATTGTCCGCGCGTCGCGCATCGGCTTCCTCGGTCGCGGCCGGTTGGAGTGGCAGCCCCTTCAGTTGGGGCTGGAAAGACCCCTGCCGGTCGAGCAGCAACTGCGCCAGCAGGTCGGTGACCCGCGGACCGCCCCTGATGTGCTGCAGCGCTTCAGTCGAAAGCGGCGACTCGGCCTCCCCCCTGCGGCTGGCGACCGAGGGGTACATGCGTGCCAGCCCGTCGAGCCCACGCACCACGTCGGCCGAGGGGGTCGAAGGCAGTACGAAGAGCCTTTGGCGCCCGGGCGCATCGCCATCCAGGTTGCCGAGCGCGTCCGCGAACAGTTCGCCGACTCTCAAGGTCGTCACGTTAGATATCTCGCGCGTGCTCAGCGCCTCTGTAGCGAGGGCGCTGCGCACGCGCGACGGCTCTTTCGTCGGCGTGGGCAAGCGGTCCGGGAAGGCCGCGCGCCACAGCGCGCCGGCCTGCTCAATGGTAAGGCCCATCGCATCGAGCTGGGCTCGATACGCTGCGGCCAGGTCGACGGGCGAGGAGGCGCTGCTGGAAGGTCCGAAGGCAACCGTGGCGATGCCGGACGCTGCGACTAGCTCCGGCCAGTTCCGGCGCGCACCGCACTTGGCGTCGGTCACGGTCGGCGTCGCGCGCAGCGACGCCTTTAACTTGCCGCCATCGACTCCCCACGGCACGACGAGCCAGCGCACCATCTCCAGCTGCTTTTTGCTCGTGTTCTCGAAGGCCGTCTCGTCGAGCTTCGACCTCGGCCCGCCCTCGGCGGGCCGGCACACCGTCATCCAGGCCGGACGCGCCGGGCGCCGCGTCGGCAGAAACGCGGCCCAGTACCTGCGCCATGCGGCCCATTGCAAGAGGCCGCGATGCGGTCCCCACGTTGCTGGGTCGACGGTATCGTTCGAGCCTAAGAGCGTGTGCAGCGGCCCAGGCGCGTCGGATACGGTGCCCGACGGTCCTACGGCCAGCATCAACGGCCGCTCGTTCGCGAGTGCCGCTTGGGCGCCACCCCCTCCGCCGCCATCGCCGGCTTTGGCGTACGCCACATCCGCTGAATACTCGTAGTCGATGATGCCCAGCGAGAACTTGAACGTGAACTCCGCGCCCCCGGCCGTTTCGCCGGAACTTGGGTTGAACTTGATAAACACGCGGAGCATCGCCGCAACGTCGATCAGCCCCGCGACGTTGGCCTCGCCCGCAGCGCAGAAGAAGCCTTCGACCGCCGGGTTACGCCCGCCCATGCGGATGTAGATGCCGGCCGTGATGCGGCCCGAACCCGTGACGGGCCCGAAACCAAAGCCGGTAACGGCGCCGTATTCGAACGACGCCTCGAGAAGCTCAAGCGTGTCGGCGCGCGTGCGCACTGCGAGGAAACCGCCTCCGCCATAGATCCCCGCCGAAATCAGGAACGGCTTTTCCTTCTCGGCGAGTTTAAGCGTCGTGCGCACCGGTGCATTGTCAAACGGCAGGCTAGCGCCAATGGAGAAGTCTAGGTTCTGAATGACGAAGCCGCCCAACACGTCGTAGGGCTTCGAATACTTGTAGCCCACCTCGATCCCGCGCAGGCCCGGCAACAAGTAGAAGCCAGAACGGCCCCCGAAAATCGCGCTCAGGCGCTGCACGAAGCCGAGAGCCGCTCCCGGCTTTACCAGGGTCACGTCGGTCTTGCAGTCCAGCGCCTGGCCGGGCTCAGCCTTCAGCAGAAGCGAATCGAATTCGATCGAGAGGAAGTTGGCCGCACCGGTCTTGCCGAACAGGTGGATCGCGAACGGGTCGAGCTTTGCTTCGAGCGATACGCTCGGCTTGCCGCCGGAAAGGCTCACCTCGATGACCGACTTAATGATGAGCCTGCGTTCGCCGAGCGGCTCAAAGATCGCGCCACTGCCCTTTGGCGTTTCAGTGACGGTCGTATTCCAATCGTAGTCAAGGCGGATGCGCGTCGGAATACCCAGCTGCGCGATGATTTCCTCGATGACCTTCTCAAGGTCGACGAGCTTGCCCATGTCACCGCTGGCGATCGTCTTCGACAGCAAATCGTACGCGCGCTGGAACGGGGCGACTATCTGCGGAATCTCGAGTGACGTGCAGCCAGTGGCCGCATCCCGCGCGTCCTGGAGGGCACCGAGCGCTTCCCTCGACAGATAGGCCGAGCTGGCGGCAATCGCCTTGTCCAACGCCAAGACAATCGCGGGCTGCGTCGCACCCGCTGCCGGAGCTTGCAATGCGGCGCACAACCGGTCCCGCGCCACGCGCATCTGAGCCTGGACCGCGCCTCGTAAGGTGGCCTCCACCTGCTGCCGCACCGCGCGGAGCTTGGCCTCGATCGCCGTGCGCGCCGCCGCTTCCACCGCTTCCGGCGAGAAGGTGCGCATCGCCGCCGTGAGCATCTGAGCGGCGGCCACGGCGTCTTCCAGCGCCAGCACGTAAACCCCCGCCCGCGCGAGAGTGTCGTCCACTGCATTGGTCAACGTTTGCTCGGCGGTTTGAAGCCGGGCCCTCGCTGCCTGAATGGCGGCGGCGACGCCGGACACGACGGCCTTTTTCAGTTCAAGCCGAACTGCCTCGACAGAGTGCGCGAACGTGTACAACTCGGCGACGCGGTTCCCAAGCAATGCAACATGATCCGCCGCTTCGCCGATGATGCCCTTGAGCGCATCAGTCGGCATGAAACCTTTCCATTTGGCGAGCACCTTGCCGCATTCCGCGACGACGTCCGGGTCTATGTTTCGGACCACCACCGTGGCCAGCGCAACGTATTCGCCGGGCAACTCCTTGGCGATCTCCTGCACGTGACGAAGGCACTTCATGGCGCGCTCGGGCGCCTGCACGAAGTGCTCGACGACGCCAATCACGGCCCCCAATGCCTCCTTGTTTCCTTCGATGTCGCACGGGCCGCGCCACGCCTGCACATGGCGAAGCTTGGCCTGAATGTGCGACAGACCGTCAGCCTCGAGGTTCAGCACGTTCTGCAACGCCATGGCCGAGTGGCGCGCCGCGCGCAGCGCGGGCTCCGCCGCCGCGTTTGCAGCTTGGATGGCGCCGAACGTGTCTTCGATCGCATTGGCCACTGCGATGCAGCGGTCGCCGCTGTCCTTCGTCTTTGCGGCAAGCGCCGCCGCGTTAGCCTTGACGAACCCCGTGAGCGGCGTCGTGAAATCGTTGTCGCAAGCGGCGTCCCCGGAGATCAGCGCCAGCGAATCGAGCTGCCCAGCCAGCTCGAGCACCACCGCCTCGAGGCGCGCGAAGAGCTCGCTTCGCAACGCATCGAGCAGGCGCTGCGCCATCTGCTGCTCGTCCTGCGCCATCCCGAGCAGCTCGTCCACGATTCCGAGCACGCGCACCAGGCTTTCGCGAACGCTTACATAGGCTGCGCGCCCTTGCAGGTCGTCCACGATCGACTGCAGCGTGGTGCGCAGCTTATCCCGTAAGATCTGCCCGGCGACGTTTTGCACGGCCTCCTTAATGGCTGTGGGCGGAATGAGTTTCTTCAACTGCTCAAAGGCGCTGTCCGCCTGGGCGATGAACTCGCGCAGCGCATCCGGCAAGAGGACAGTCGGGTTGTCCACCAGCTCGCGCACTGCGGCGGCGAAACGGTCGCAGGCCGAGCCGATTTCGTTGCTGGCACTGATGATCGCTCCCGGGTCGGGCGCCGACTGCGCAACCAGCGCTTCGGCCGTGGCGACCGCTGACGAAACACGCACCCAGTGCGGCCGCAGGCGCTCCGCGGCCTTGTCCTGCATGCTGTCACCGCCGGCCGCCTTGAGCAAATCGGTGACTTTGCCATCGGCCTTCTTGAGGACATCGACGATGGCGCGCAGCGCCGGCAGCGCGACGTCGTAGAGCGTCTGCTTGTTGATGGTCGGGATGCGCGTGCCGGTGGCGAGCAGCAGCACTTCAAGCACGTCTACCAGCCGCACCACTCCGAGCAGCTTCGCGTCGCCAAGCGCCTGCGCGAAATATTCCTTCGGGTCGAAATCGTCGCTGTGGGCCGGCTCGTCGGCCGCGAGCATGCGAAGGCGTTTGCGCCGGCGCGCCAGGTCGTGCAAGGCGCCCTTCGACAGCACCCTGGCATTGACCAGCGCCACAGGTCGGGGCTGCGGATCAATGGTGGCAAGCTGGTCTGCGGCGCCGCCGACGGGGCCGCGCACCTTGGACATCCACACAATCGAGGCGCTCGGGCTCGCGAAGCCGCCCGAACGTGACGTGTCGTCGCCGAAGTTCATCTTCGGGCTCTGCAGCGCAAAACGTCCGAAGATCGAGGCCGCGTTGTAGTCGGCAGCCAGCCCGTGGCGCAAGTAGACCGGATCAAACTCGAGCAGGAAGCGCGCGGCGTGGTTGCCCGTGAGCACCGCGAGTTGCGTCGACGTGACCTCGGCGCGCCGGCGCACCGGGTAGAACGGCGGCTGGTCCTGCGCCTCCATGCGCGCCGTCACGCGCAACAACGACGCGTCCGTCACGGCCGCGTCGTTGTAGGCATCGTCGCCGGGCACAGCAACGCCAAGTAGGATCTGCGAGGTCTCGATATCGGAGTTCTCCCCGCGCTCGCCCGGCAAGTAGGGCAGCTTGGCGGAGGTGACGCCCGCGAAATGGCGCGGCTGCCGCTGCGTTCCTGGCGGCCACGCCCGCTGCAGCAGGGCAATGCCTCTCACGGTGGCAGCGCGCCAGTAGTTCACTACTTTGACGAGTTCCGACGTCCTGTGGGCAACGTTGTTGTCCACGAAGATTAGCGGGCCCGTGTACTTCGTTAGGGTGGTTTCGTCGAAATAGTCGAAGAGGACGTCCTGCACCTCGTTCGCGCCGACCTCGCCCCGGACGCGCGGCCAGAACGCGCCGATGCCGATCCCGCGGACGATCTCGCTCTGCGTGGGTTCCTCCAAATCTGGCGTCGTGAACGTCTCCATGCCGGTCTGGATGTGCCCCCACAGCCGCTCGTGCGGCTGGCCAGTGCCGGGGAACGCGCGAGTGAACGCTGGGACGTGGATAAAGAAGCGCTGTACGAGGCGCGCAACCCAGCGCTTTCCTTCGAGGCAGAAGCGCCGGTCGGTCAGCTTCACCAGCACTGCCGGCTGCCCCAGCGGGAACAGGAAACCCTTGTATTCGATGCGTGCGAACGTGTCCCGTCCTAGCTGCACTCGGTGGTCGTAGTGCTTGACCGTCAGCGCACCGGTGCTGTCCTTGCTGGCCGGCGGAGCCCATTCACCGCGGTACTTGAAGCTCGCGCCGAGGCTGGATACCAGCAGCAGGTCCGCATCCATCGGCTTGGGCATGAACTCGCCCGCTTTGAATTTCTGCGCGGGGTCTTGCTCGTCGCGCTCATTCACCGAAGGGCTTTTGAGCGGTCCGCAGCCCTGCACTTGGTCGCTGCCGCAAAGCGCCCCGTAACCGTACACACCAGTCAGACAGACCAACTCGTGCAGGTCGCGCGCATCATACGAAGCGCGAAAGTCGTTTTGCCCTGCAAACGTAGGGTGATATGGCTTCGGCACGTCGAACGGCCTCACTGTGCCGTCCGCTTCGCGCCTGACCTTATCGGAGAAGAGAGCGCGCACGCCGATGCGCTGCATGCGCACGCTCCAGAGTTCGGCGACGCGGAACCCGCGCTCCGTGAAGTCCTGCGCGGGTTTTGACCGGCTCCATTGCGGAAACCCTCCATCGATGCCGGGGACCGGGTTTACCACCAGCAGTGCGGGCGCTTCGATGCGTGTGGCCCACTCCTGCGGGTAAGCAACACCAACCTTCTTATCGGAGGCAATGCTCATCGGGTCCGAAATCCGCATGTCCAAGCTGCGATCTTCGAGGTGCAGCTCGCCCCGCTTCGCAGAACGCTCGCTGAACACCGACGTCAGGAGCGCAACGCCGTGACGGCGCTTCGATGCGTCGTCCCAGTCGAGCATGGCCGCCAGCCCGAGCGGCAGCTTGTGGCCGGGCGTGAGCTTGAAGAGAAGCCGCGTCGCGCCGGCTTGCTGATAAGCGGGTGTCGACATCGAACCGCACCGCGCCGCGGGCGCCCCTTTCGCCGACGCGGATTTCCTGAACGCGGCGAAGTTCGGATGCGCAAGTAGCACGTCGACATACTCGCGAAAGCTCTGTCTACCGGGGCGTTTGTCCCACGCTGGCGCCCAGGCAGGCCGGCTCGCGGCAGGCATCTCATCGAGAACGATGGCGGCAACCTCTTCTGGCAACGGCATGTCGTCGGCCACCGAGGCGTTGCACGCTTGGCACCAGTCGGAGAAGTAGATCGCCTCTTCCCTGATGTGCTGCGAGCCGAAGTCGAACTCCACGTACGGCAGCTCGGTGTCCGTCGCGCGCCCCACGAGGTACCAGCCGCGCAAGTCGTTCTTCAGCTGCACGTTGCGAAAGCGGATCGTACAAAATAGGCTGTCCGCGGCTCGGCGCACGTGCAGGTCATAGCAATCGAGGGCGATGTCGCGCGTGGTGAACTGGAGCAGGTCCGGCAGTTGTTCGCGACTCGGCTGCGGCAAGGCCGTCGCGGCGTCCCTTGGCCACAACGGATTTTTGTCGCGCCGCACGAAAACGGCAAAGTCGCACTGGTGCACGGCCACAACAAACCGCTCGGCTAGCGCCACGCATGCTGGGCTGGGCACGCCGCCGGGAGGTGCGCCCGATGCGGCCGACGCCAGCAGCACCGGCGCCCCCGGCGCAGCGACGAAGCGCGCGGCGCCGCCTTCAAAAGGGGTCCAGCGCGCGGCGGTATCAAGCGAAGCGCGGGCAGTCCAGTCGTGGCAACCCGTACCGAAACTGTGGACGACGGATGCGCTGGCTGCCGGCAGCTCGATGCTCGAGCGGCCGGCCCAGCGCAGCACGCCGGCGCCTGCGGCTTGCGGCTCAGCTTTTAGTAGAAGTTCTGCCCCGGTCCGGGAGGCAACGAGGAAAGCAGGAGTGTGTGCTGCGAGCGTGAGGCGGCAGCCGTCGACTTCGCATGCGTGCGAAGGAGCATCCGAATAACGCGTCCAGAACATCGTGCGCGCGGCGGCCTGTTCGCCCTGCGGCACCAACGCAAACCGCCACTCCTCGATCGGGTCGCAGGCCCCCTGCATGAGGCAGTCGCCCTTTTCGAGGGCATCCGCCCGGAAGGTCCAATCGGCGCCAAGCGAGCCAAAACCCGCGATGCGCGCGAAAGAAAGGTCGGGAGTTGCGTGCAACCCGAAGCCGGTCACGCGAAAGGGGGCTCTGGCCGCCTCCGTGCCGAGCAGCCAGAGCTCCAGCCGCACGGAAGCTTCGAAGCCGAGTCCCGGCAAGTTGAATTTCGCGGGCCAGCTGGATCCGCGCCGTACGGCGCGGACCTCGATGTTTGCGGGCAGGCTTGTGCCGGGAAACAAGGCGCCAGTCAGCTTGATGTGCAGCGCATCGGGGCGCGATTGCACGCGCAACACCGGTCGCCCGTCGAACCATTTGGTGTCCAGCTCCCACGCGGGGGCGTCGCCGATGTCTATGCGGACATGGCCATCGCCTTCTAGGACGCGGAAGCGGCTGGCCGCACGCGCTGCGCCGCCCACGAGCGGCAAGCCCACCGCACTGGCGCCGAGGCCCGCCAGCAGCGTGCGGCGAGATGGCTTCGCGCCGTCAAGCGCCTCAAGAATCCGCCTGTAATGCGCTTCGAGGGGGGGCAGTACGGGCATCGCCACGCCAGCGACATCATTCGCTTCTTTTTCGGACATGCTTTCCTCCGTCATTCTTCTTGCACACCGGTGCGATTCCTTCACACCTGGCGCGGGTACTTTCGAGCTTGCTTCCGGGCGCGTCTCGCTCCGACCGTATCAGTTGCGTCGGACGGCCATGAGCCAGGGCACGTCGCCGGCCACCGCTTCACGCGCCGGGTACTTGCTCACCTTCACCCGGTCGCCCTGGTTGCCTCCGAGGACGGTCACCCAGTCGCCTGACTCCGCAAGCCAAAACGCGACGTGGCCCTTACCACTGCACGGCTCGTCGTAGCCGCGTTTCTTGAAGACTGCGATGTCGCCGACTTGATGCGGGCTTGTCGCAGGCAGGGCAAAGCAGCGGAAGCTGCCCGAGCTCGCGCTCTTCGTCCGCGGCTTGCCTGCCCGCATGAGGCACCAGTTCATGAACGCGGCGCACCATGGCGTGTCATCGCCGTTGGGTGAACCGTAATTGGTCGCCTGGAGGAAAAAGGCAACGATCACCGGGTTGGCTCGCTCGGGCCACTCGGCGTTGTAAGCCTGCTTCTCCTTGTTCACATCGGGCAGGTTCTCAAAGTAGCGCGCGACCACCAGCGGATCCTTCGTTATCGGCGCGGCCGCGAGAATTCTCGTGGCGTCGTCCAACTCGTCCTGTGTCGGGGGCGCCGTGCCGAATACCTCAAAGCCCTTGCGCGCGACCTCATCTGCCTTAAGTTCCATGTCCTTTTCCTTTCTGGATTTCAGCTTCATCAGCCAGCGACTCGTGTTCGCTTCTTTTTGCCGAGACGCGCACAAGCGGCGAGCCGCGCTTCACCGCCCCATTCTTCAAATGCATCGCGCCCAAGCCTGTCGATGTCCACCTGGGTGAACGCACCGAGGCTCTTGCGCAAGTCGGTCTGCGGGAACGCGACGACGTGGCTCACGTCCAGCTGCAGCGCCTTCACCTCGGCATATGTCTCATTGCCGGCAATCAGCTTGCGGCTCAGTTGAGCGGCGAGCCGAATCGTGCCTTCGCCGAGCTTATTTGGGTTGCCCCGGTCCCCCACCACCGCGAACGCCAGCTCGCGGTTAAGGGGGTTGCGCACTGCCACGAGGTCGCCCTCGGCCAGCACGCGCTGTTGCGACGACCACTTGGCGTACTTGGGCAGCACGACCGCATTGAAGGCGAGGCTGTCGAGGTAGCGCGCCTGGTCGCACTCGGCTTTGCTGCGGTCGACGATCAGCGAAGTTTGCGAAACGAAGTAGCCGCCATGCGGGCCGGACGTGATCAGGCAGGGCTTGAGGCGGCCACCCTGCTTCTGCCATGGAATCATTCCGTCGGTCGTGATACGGGGATGTCCCGTGGGGACCCAGTCGGAATCGCGTGCGGCCTCGAATGTGGAGATAAAGCGCTGGAAGCACGGGCCCTTGCGCGGCGAGCAGGTGACGTCGGTGCCAGACGCGTCGAAGATCCGTTCGATCGCATTCGCTATGTTGTTTAGAGCAAGGCTACTGCCGCGGGGGTCGTGAGGGTGGTACGAGCGAGAACTGCCGTCGGTGTTGACATCGAGGTCGGCCTCAAAGAAGAGCGAAGGCGTGCCGGTCTTCGCTACGCGTATCACTGTTTTGTCGGAGTCGGAGTGAACGAAGGAGCCGTCCAGCCCGCACGCCGGGGCCCTCCCACCGCCCACTACCGAAAGGTGCACGGCAACGAGGGAGCTGGCGATTAACTTTCTCACCGGGAAGGGACCTCACGAAGCTCCAAGACATCGACTCGGGTCAGCGAGTGCTGCATGACGACACTCCTTCGGAAGGCAGAGCCTCTCCCCTTGAGAATCATCTGTCACTCTGGTTTACCCGGTACGCGGCGGAACACCTGTCAATGTTGACAGGACCCATGCATCCAACTACGGCGGTGTCGTTGGCGAGCATTTCCCGCTGGACCGCGATGCACTTGCGGCGAATCACCTCGCCTGACTCTCACGCCGGGTCACCTGCTTCACCGGCTTTCGAGTAAGCCTCATCCAATTAGACGATGCGTGATGTCTTTCGCTCGGCTACCCTGCACTGAGACTCGCAGGAGGTGCCGTGGAGCATCTCGAGTCGGCGCGCAATGGAGCTGCGCAGCGAGCCGGCATGCTGCGTAGATGCCACCTGGTTCAATGGAAAACTCGCGGCAGTCACTACACGCGACGCCGACATCACGCAGCGGTGCGACATCGCAGTGCGCATTTTCTCGATCGCGTGGCGGGGCGGGTTCGCACAATGGTCGCGGCTACATCGTCGGGCCGATGAAGCGCTGGCACGCGGCGCGGGCGATGGTGAGTCCGGCCCCCGCAGGCCAGCTACGACGGCCGGGCCGGCCAAACACGATGGCTGGGGGGCCAACGCTTTGCTTTCGTGTTGTGACTTAACGAAGGAGTGAACATGACTACTGGGAAGTCGTTTGTTCTCGCACTCACATCTACCTTCACGAGTGTTGCACTTTCCGGCAGCTTCGACGCGGGGCGCGAGGTCGACGCGCAGCGGTTGCGTGCCCAGGGCGCGCCCGTGGTGCGCGACTCGAAAGGAACCGAGTACCTGCAGATCGACGATGTGCTGATTCCGCTGACGCGCGCCGGCACGAAGGCGATTTTCCCCGGAAGGGCGTGGCCCAATGGGGTTGTCTACTACGAGTTTTCGTCCAGCGTGACGAGCGACCAAAAAAAGATCTTCGAAGGCGCAGCAGCCATGTGGAGTGCGGTATCCGCATTGACCTTCGTCGAGGACAACAAGCAGAAAGGCCGAATCTTGGTCGAAACGGATTCCGGCGCAGGTTGCGGTTCATCTGTCGTCGGATACGGGGGCAATGTCCAGGCGCTGAAGATCGCGCCCCACTGCTGGAGTGGTCGAACGCCTGCTCACGAGATCGGTCACGCGATCGGCTTGGCCCATGAGCACCAGCACACCAAACAAGAGACAGTGATTGAGATCGATGGCGGTGAGCTCGAGAAAACCTGCCCTGACCTGTACAGGGTTAACTACCACCCGCTTACCAGCTCGAACTCTGAAACCGCATATGACTTCGCATCGATCATGCATTACTCGTCATCAAGTTCCCTCAAGTGCAAGGGCACTTCGATGACGGTGAAGATCAAAGCAATCGCGGCACAGCCCGCGGGCGCCCCCGCCGGCTCCGCGAATGCGTGCACCGCGGCCTCGGACTGCACCAAGCTAATGGGCGCCACGAAGATGTCGGGTCGTGACGCTTACGGGGCCGCGCAACGGTATGGGTATCGCATTAACTACGATCCAGCCGTGGCGCTCGTGTTCAGCGGGACGCCTGTTTCCTGCGGAAAAGGCTGCGCGAGCTTTGCCGTCGGTGCGAAGGTTGTCGTGACCGCGCAGGACAGCAACGGGAAGAAGGCTCGCCTCGCCGGGGACTGCGTTGGCGTGGGAACTTGTGAACTTGCGATGGACGGGAACAAGAAGGTTTCCGTGGCCTACTGAGCGAACGCTTCACAGCCGCGGTTGAGATCTTCCTGCACAGCTGAGGGCCGCGTGCTGGAAGGCCTCATCAGGCTCGGTGCTCACAAAAGTGTCTTTCGCGCCGTAGCACGGAGTGGTGAAGGTCGCCTGCGCGTCGCCGACTGACTGCTGCGGCCAGAAGCCGAGATCCTGACGGCCCGGCTCGAACTCAGTCGGTGGCACCACTCTTGGCGGACCAGGTGGCGGACGATTGGCACAGTATGACTGGTGCGCGTCCGCTCCGTGCGGTTTGGCGGACGATGCCTCCGCCGTGCTCGGGACAGCGATCAACTTAGTGCCGGACGCAGAGAGGTACGCGCTCTGATGAGGTCCTACTGGGTGCCCAAACTCACAGCAAACCTAGACCAGATCGTCCAGAAACTCCGACGGCGGCTCCGTGCCGGTGATCAGCAGCCGATCACGCGCCCGCGTGCACGCCACATACAGCAGATGGCGCTCGGTGTCGTAAACCTCGCGCAGGTCGGATTCGTCGACCGCCGCGGCCAGCCGTTCGCGCAGTGGCAGGATGTCCTCGTCACACGCCATCACGGCTACTGCGCGGAACTCCAGGCCCTTCGCCAAGTGCATGGTGCCGATCGACACCTCATCTGGATCCGTGTCCACCATCGCATCCAGTTCGTGACTCGGCAAGCCGGCCGAGGCGACTGCCGTCAGAGCGCGCGCGACTTCTGCGGACGATCGCACGAAGATGCCGATCTCGCCTGGCCGGATTCCAGCTGCGCTGCACTCGCGCAGCCAGCGTGCGACAGCGCTCGACTCGTCGTCCTGGCTCGCCAGCGTCAGTACCGTCGGCTTAGGCCCGTTGAACACCGAAATCGTGCCGCGCCGCACTTCGCTATTGCCATCGACGTCGCTCACTTCGGGCCCGAGCAAGCGGTCGGCGGAGCTGCGAATCTGATGCGAAGTCCGATAGTTCACCTGCAGCATTCGAGACCGCCCCCGCACGTCTACGCCCAAGGCCTTCCACGAAAACGGCACCTGAAAGATGCGCTGGCCCAAGTCGCCGGCGAAGAACAAGCCATTCGGACGTTGCCTGCCCAAGGCGGCCAGGAACCGAAGCTGCTGCACACCGATGTCCTGCGCCTCATCGACCACGATGTGATCAAACGGTGCCTTGACACCGTTCGCATAGTGCGCGGCCAAACGGGAGAACAGCCCTGACGGCGTAACGCGCCCCTCGGCCCGCAGCCGTTCAAGCATGCGCGCGAATACGGACCAAGCGGCGGCCCGTTGCGCCTCGCTCAGGCGCGTCTTGCGGCCCAGGCGCTTGAAGTCACGGTAGCTCTCCCAGGTCTCCAGCTGCCAGGGCTCAACGACTTCGGCCCATTCGCTCCACAGGAACGCTGCACTGAGCTTGGGTACTGGCTTCGATTGCGGTGGGGCGGCAGCCGGATGGCCGGCCTCAGCAAGTGCTACTCGCAGCCAGTCAGGAGTCGCCAGCGCCGGCTTGCCGAAGGCGTAGCGGTACAAGCGCTCTCCCAACTCGTCGAGCGACACCACGTCGATTCGCTCCCCTAAGAGCGGCGTGTTGCCGATCAGTCGGCGCAGCCGCGCGTGCAATGCATGCGCCAGCGGCGGCGAGAACGTCGTCAAGAGAACCCGCGACTCCGGGTGCTGCCGCGCCAGGAAGGCTGCCCGATGCACCGCAACGATGGTCTTGCCCGTTCCGGCCGAACCCGCCACGCGGGCCGGGCCTCTCTGCTCACGTTCCACCCACTGCCGCTGGGCCGGGTGCAGAAACACGGTCCAGCGATCCCAAGGCGAATCCATCGCGCGCGCGAGCGCCTCGGCATCGTCCATCGTCCGAAATCGACGCTGGGCGTCCGGATGTTCGAACGGGTCGCCATTGGGCGGCGGCGGCGCAGCACGCTGCGGCGTTCCGCCGGTGGCCAGCTCCAGCAGCGCCTCGGCGGCCTCGGCCGGCAGGTGGGCCGAAAGTTCCAGCAGGCTGTCCTCGTCCGCGCCGCGGACCTCGCCCAGCCACTCCGGCGGTACACCCCATCCCAGCAAATCGCCGTCAGACAGCGATTCAAAGAGGCGGGGCTTGGGTTCAGCCGCAATCCATTGTCCGCGCACAGGCATAGCGGCGGCCGCCGAGGCCGGCACCTGAACCACCGCCTCGCGCAACTCCACCAGCTGCGCAGCGCCCGTCGTCGGGTGGGTCTCCAGGCGTCGCCGTTCCGCCCAATGGTACGCCTTGTCGTGATGATCGACGTAGCAAAGCAGCAGGCTAGCCGCCGTCCTGTGAACGATGATGCGAATGTCGCGGCTCGCCCGCACCGACCAGAAGTTCTTGTCGCGCGCCTTGTCCAGCTTGTGGAAGCTCAGACCAGGGCTGGACGGATCGACCTGCATGTCGAAGGCCGTCATCTTGGTCGCTTTCTGCTCATCGGCAGTCAGGCGGGCGAGGCTGGCGGTAAAGGTATCGGCAATTCGGAATTGCATGGACCTGGCGATCTCTGTGGGTTCTACTTTGCCCAATGCGATGCGCCTGCGCACTTCGGCCATCGGGAAATCTGGCGGCGTGGGCTTAAACGCGTGCGACTCCTTCTGCAGCCCATAGCCCTTGCCCTGATTTCTTGAATCGGCCGTCGTTGGCCGGCTCCTTTCCGTCGGACACCTTCTGAACCGCCAGAAGCTTGCCTTCGAACTTTGCCGAGCACTCGAGCATCGCAAGTCGCTCCCGTAGCGCGAGATTGTTCTTTTCGTAGTAGACGTAGCTCTTCAGCTTCCGATAGGCGAGCTCGATCTCGGTGCCGGTTACTCCCATGCTACGCCACCCTGAACACCTTCATCACCTCATCCCCCAGGTGATTGATCACCTTCACTGCGATGCGTCCCGACTTCGGCTTCGCGAACGGGCGTGACGTGTCCCCGTACAGCGTGGTCCACGCCTCCTCGTCGATCTCCGACTTCAGCGTCGTCTTCAGCGCCTTGTACGGGTCGGCGGCGCCCAGGAAGTACGCGTGGCGGACGAAGAAGCTTTCCTCGTTGTAGTCGGTGTCGACGAACCAGCAGGCAATCTCGTCGGGTCCACTGGATTCCACCTTACCCTCGTTCGGGCGGAACACGTCCACGCCCTTAACCTTCACGCGCAGCCGGTCGCTGCTTTCGGGCAGCAGCTCGATGTCGGGCTCGCCGAAGATCACGAACAGGTTGCCCTTGCCCGTGTTCTTCAGGTCCTCGGCCATGTGCAGATCGGCGTTCATGCGGGCCTTCAGCACCGGCAAGGCGCCCAGCTTGTTGAACTCGGTGGCGTGGGCCTCGTAATTGAAGGCGCAGGCGATCAGCAGATCGAACCCAGCATCGGCCGCCTCGCGCGCTGCGGCCACCAGGTCCACGCGCGTGACGGTTCCAAACTCTGGGCCGAGCATGATCGCCGCACGGCGGGCCTTGCCGGTCTCGGGGTCACCTTCGACATATCGCCCCTCAGCGCAGACCAGTTCGCCCGGCCAAGGCACGAGGGAGGTGAAACTGATCTTCCCTTCCTTGTGCGCCTGCTGCACACCTGCGGTCTTCAGGTTCTCCAAGATCATCTGGGTGAAGTTAGGTTTAGGCGCGTAATCCGCATCCCCCTCCTTCGCAGCCAGCGGGTCAATCAGTTCGTCGTTTTCGTCCACGCCCAGCACGCGGTGAGGGCTGAGGCTTTCCACGGTGAAGGGTCCGGCTACGCGCACCCGCTTGTTGTCCGTATATGGCTTGTCGTAGAGGTACTCGAACTCGGCTCTGGCGGCGATGCTCCTGTCGATCTCCTCTTGACGGCGCATGCGCGCGGCCCACCAGTCGGCGTGCAGCTTCTTCGCGGCGTCAGGCCACTTGGTATCAGCTTCGATCGGGATTTCCCATTCCGCCCACGTTTTCTTCAGTGCCGCGTTGAGCTGCTCGCGCAAGGGCGCTAGTGCCTTCTGTGCCTCGTCCCAGATCACGTCAATCTCAGCGTTGTTGACAATGGACTTCAGCGTAATGTGCGGCACGCGTTCGTTCACGAAGCCTTGGCGGACGCGGCCGTGCACCGGTTGGCTGGAAGGCGCGCTGCGCGTGATCTCGGCTTCTTTCACCTGGCCTTCGCGCGAGTCGGCGAGCAGGTAGTATGGGTAGCGCGCGCCCATAATGCGAGCGCGCGCCAAGGCCAGTGCGACGCGCGAAGTGTCTATAGTTATCCAGCGTCTGGCCCACTGTTCGGCCATGTCAGCAGTCGTGCCAGACCCGCAAGTAGGATCCAGGACAAGATCGCCTGGGTCGGTAGCCATTAACAGGCATCGCTCGACGATTCGCTCGTTCGTTTGGACTACATAGGTTTTCGGCTGATGTGCATTGAAGCCCGATGACACGTCAGTCCACAGGTTTGAGTAAGGTATTGCAGGGAAGTCTTCGATGAATCGAACGTAGGTAATGGTGTTGCCGATTTGTCGGGTTCGAAGTCGGCCTGCTTTTCCAAGGCGATTCATACCGACAAGGTTCGTCTTCCACCCTCCGGCGCCGGGCCCCAGAGTCTTTCCTTCCCACGCATATTGAAAGTAGGTACTCTCGCTCCGGCTTTGTGACGTTAGATTGTCCAAGCGGAATATCTTCGCGCCGTCTGGAAGTGACACCTCACCGCGCTTCTCGGGGATGCTTAGAGCACGCTTCTGTCCGTTTGGGAGCTGAACTTGGGTGTACTCGGCGGCTCCATCCTCGCCGAACGTCTTGCCGCGGAACAGACCTCGGTACTTGAGGCTCGGTATGGACTTGGCATACCAAAGGATGCTGTCGGACACACCCGCCAGGAATTTGGTTGTGTTGCTCGTGGTCTTGAGGACCGTGATTGTGGTGATGCAGTTCGCATCCCCGAAGACTTCGTCCATGACGGCCCTGAGACGATGTACGTTCTCATCACCGATCTGCACGAAGATCGAACCACTCTCAGTCAATAGGTCGCGCGCAACTGTGAGTCGGTCCCGCAGGTAGGTGAGATACGAACTAACGCCGTCCCGCCACGTATCCCGGAACGCCTTCACCTGCTCCGGCTCGCGCGTGATGTGTGCCGCGTTGCCGTCCTTCACGTCGCGGCTCGTCGTGCTCCACTGAAAGTTACTGTTGAACTTGATGCCGTAGGGCGGGTCGAAATAGATGCACTGCACCTTGCCGCGCAGCCCCTCGCGTTCTGCCAGGCTGGCCATCACCTGCAGGCTGTCGCCCAGGATCATGCGGTTGGACCAGTTCTGATCGTGGGCGTAGAACTCGGTCTTGTCGGCGTCGCGCGGCACGCCGTTGAAGTCGGAGAAAAGATCCGGAGTCCGCTCGCCCTCGCCATGCTGCCGCTCGCGTGTCTCGCGCAGCAGGTCGTCCACCAGCGCCTTGGCGTGCACCTTTTCCTGGATGTACAGCGGCGGCGCATGCACGACGAGGTCGCTCCAGTCCTGGCGGTCCTTGCCGCGCCATACCAGCTGCGGGTCCACGTCGCGATTCCGCGCCTCCTTCTCGTCCTCCAGTGCCTCGCCGGTTTCCCGCGGGTACTTCACCTCCACAGTCGCAAGCTTCTGCTTCTCCAAGACTGCTTGGTATTCGGCCGTAGGGATGTTCTTGCGCTTGGCTTCTTCGTGTCTGATCGTCTCGACGATCTTGCCGCCAGCGCCGGCGGCGGTGCTGCCTCGCGTTGCCATCAGACCGCCTCTCCGCGAAGCAGCACGTTGTCGATCATTTCGCCGAAGGCGCGTTCGACAACGTCGCCGAAGTCCTGCTGCATGGCGTACACGTCGACAAATTCTGCAAAGGCCCAGCGGCCGAATTGACCCAGGCGGTTGACGCCGGGTACCCAGTAGGTGTTCATGGTGCTCTTTTTCTCCTTGGCGTCCTCGCCGCGGTAGCCCTTAATCTCGACAACCAAGTTCAGCAGGTCGTGCTCACCATGTCCGTCGTCCACACGGACGATGAAGTCGGGGCGGTAAGTTCGCATCTGCGCTTGGAAGCGATAGGGGACGTCCAGCCCGAGGTTGTGGTTTTTCACGTAGGCACGTACACGCGGGTGTCGCTCAGCCACGCGGCAGAACTCGGCCTCCCAGTCGCTGTCCAGCACCACCCAGTCCACATGACAACGGTCGGGCGCGGTTTGCCAGCGCTCAGTGCGGGTGGTCGCGAATGACACCTGCCGCGTGCTGCCAGCGGGGTTGTAGGCGTCCAGCACAGCCTGCACCGGGCGGTCCTTTGCGAGCTGGTCACGCACGATCCCGACTGTGATCTTTTCTGCGGCGAGGTCGGCAAGGGCGGTGTACATGAGCTGCGCGGGAAAGGTGCCGCCCTTGCAGACCAGACGCCCCTCATCCAGCCATTGCTTGACCACGCGTTTCAGCTGGCCGAAGAGGTGCAGCCGGGGCGCCTCGCCGGGGTCTCGCCACTTATTCAAGACAAGGTAGGAGGTCAGCTCGTAGACGACTTGCGACGGCCGCACATCGGCCGTATGCGCCAGAGTCAGGTTGACTTGCTCACCGATGATGCCGCTCTGCAGCGTTTGCGTCGCGCCGACCAGGTCAGGCGTGAGGACCAAAGTGGAGTCCTCGTCGAAGGTGGCAGTGAGCTTTTCTTCCGGCAGCTCGACCCGATAGCCCTGCACATGCGGGAATCGGATCTCCAGCGCATCGCGCTCGGGGCGCACCGCTTGTACCCGCACGGTCTCGCGCGGTTTCTGGGGCGGGGCGATGACGGGCTCGGCGTTGAAGTCGAAGGGGATACCAAGTACGTCGGCGTACTCGACGTTGAACAGGCCTTCGGCATTAAGGTCATAGCTCTGACGCCGTAGCGCGCGGCCGATGACCTGCTCGCACAGGAGCTGGGTACCGAAGGCACGCACCCCCAGCACGTGGGTGACCGTGTTGGCGTCCCAGCCTTCGGTGAGCATGCTGACCGAGACCACGCAGCGGATGGATTCGCCCAGCCGGCCGGCCTTGCCAACGGTGTTCATCACTTCGCGAAGCAGGTCCTGGTCGGTGATACCTTCGGCGGCGAGGGCGTCGCCGCTGCGCTCGACGATCTCACGTTTGAAGCGTTCGATCTCCGGACCGGCGACGGCGCGAAAGTTGTCATCCAACGCCTCGCCAGATTCGAGTTGCTCACTGTCGATCAGCAGCGTGCGCGGGCGGGCTAGCCAGTTCCCGTGCTCGTCGTGGTTGCGAAAGAGCTCCAAGCGGCCAAATTCGAGCCTGCCGCCTTCGTCTGTGGCGCGATCGAATCCCGAGATGTAGTCGTAGACCAGCTTCGAGGTCGCGGTGTTGTTGCAGACCAGGATGAAGCACGGAGGCACGGCAATGCCGGCCTGCTGCCAGAGGTCGAAGGTCTTTTTGTAATGCCCGTACAGCGCTTCGAGGGCGGTGATGAGGGGGGTGGGCAGCTTGAGCGGGTCTAGGCCGGCGGCCTTGCCGCGGCCCTTCTTGGGCATGTCCTTGCGGATGTGCTCCCACAAGTTGCGGTACATCGGCATGTCGCCGCCGGGGATGTTGTCCGCAATGGGAACCCGCGGCAGCTTCACGATGCCGCATTCGATGGCGTCCATCAGCGAGAAGTCGGACATCGTCCAGGGAAACAGCGTACCTTCGACATAGCCGGAGCCACGCAGGAAGAAAGGTGTGGCCGAGAGGTCCATCACGAGCGAAAGGCCGACCTTGCGGCCTACGGCCTCCAGACCGCTGATCCAAAGGCGAGCGGCTTCGTTGTTGTGCTCGGCCTCGGCCTTGTCCTCGCCGGTCAGGCCGTCTTCCTCGGGGGCGGGTTTCTCGCGGTAGCAGTGGTGGGCTTCGTCGTTGATGGCCATCACATGTTGCAGGCCCATCAGCTCGGGGCACACGCGCTGCAGCATCTGGCCCTCGGATTCCAGGGTCTCCGGCGCGTCGCCTGTGCGGCCCTGCAGCAACTGGCGACCCCCCTTGGACAGCGCCGTGCGCTCCCGCAGCTTGAAGGCGTGGTAGTTTGTGATGACGATCTTGGCGCGGTTCAGGTCATCCTGCATGTCGGCCGGGACGAGCTCGCGGCTGCGGTAGTAGCTGTCCGGGTCGTTGGGCTGCAGTACGCGCAGCCGGTCGCGAATGGTCAGGCCGGGCGTCACGATCAGGAAGCCGCGCGTGAACTTGCGGCTGGTGGGCCGACGCACGGCATTGACGGTCTGCCAGGCGATGAGCATGGCCATGACCGTGGTCTTGCCGGCGCCAGTTGCGAGCTTGAGCGCCAGGCGATCGAGGCCGGGGTTGGCTTCGCCACTGGCGGCAGCCAGGTGCTGAAGATACTGCTCGGCGCGCTTACCCTGTTGGGGGGCGACTTCAGTCAGCCAAATCGCCGTCTCGACAGCCTCGACTTGGCAGAAGAAAGGTCGCACATCGCTGAACTCGTGGTGACGCCAGTACTGCAGCAGGCGTGCGGTTTCGGGGGTGACACCCCATGTGGCAGGGTCGGGTATCGCGCGCCACTTGTCGACCTCAGCACGCACGCCGTTGATGATGCCGGCATGGCTGTACTGCTGGCTGGCAGTGGAGTGCTCGTCCAGTTCCAGCGCTTGCTGTGCGGTTCCACCCTTCTGCTTTTTAGGCTTGGGGATGGGAGTGACGAAATCGGCGCGCCGGCGCGATTCGGCAACTTCTTGCGTGGGCTGGCCCCCTGCGTCTAGTTCCCAGTGGCGCGCCGGGTACTCGTAAGGGGAATTGAGGATGGGGCGATCGAAGAATGCGCTGCTCATGCACGCCTCGGCGCCGTTGGTATCGCCTTCCATCCCTCGGGATGCAGCGGCAGTTCGGGCTGCTGAAACCTGTGTGGTCTTCGACTACCTACCCAAGGCGGTGTTTTCAAGTTCTGGTTCATCCCTGAATGCTTTCCATACCTTGGCCGGATAGAACACGGCAAAATGTAGCCCGACAGCATAGCCGCCCCGCGCGGCTCCACGTCTAGTAAATTTTCCACTCGCGTACAGGAGCGGGGATGCTCCCCGGGCCCCTGGGATGGGGCTAACGCGCGGCGGCTGGCGCGTGCGGCACCGCCCTCGCTCCTAACGTAGCGGTTCGAAGTGGGCCTTCTGACAAGAATCCGCAGTGAAAAGGGCTCGTGCACTCTTCAGCGTCCCCGCCTCAAGTTCCGGTCCAGCAGCGCTGGGCTCGTATGCCCAACTCTTCTTTGGCCTGAGGTCAGGCCCAGAACGCATGCGCGCAGGTAGTCCTTTCGCTTACGCCGAGGCTTTGGCGGACACACCGTCCGCCGTTGCGGCAGCATCCACGCAAACTGCGGCAGACGTCTTTGGCCATCCGCCTGGCGCTCCCTCAGTACCAAGCCCATAGCCGAAGTGATGCTGGGACGCTTTCGACGACCTTCAAGGCCGGAACGGGCCCCGTCTACGCAGGTGGCCAAACCACTTCGCCCATGCGCGACGACGGGGTAAGCAAGATCGCCGCTTTCCTAGCCAGTTCCCGAGCGGTCTCTGTTCGAGAACTTTGGAGGTATTCGCGCAGGGCCGTGGCAAAGTCGGACCCCGGCGCGCATCTGAGTCCACGTGTGAGCACGTCCACACGGCGTCCTATGAATTGCGGGGTGTCCGGCGAGCGGCCGAACTTTGGATCTTCAAAATCCCGCTCGCTGCGCCGCCTATAGGCGCCCCAGCTGCGATCGGGATGCTGTGCCAAGAACGCGTACACGTCGAAGTCCTGGACCCCGTCTCCGCGACCAATGAAATGGTTGGCTGCACCTTGGCAGAGCGCGAAACCCAGGACACGGTCGCGGTACAACGATGCCCAGTCCGCATGCCGGCAAAAGAACTCTTCCAGGTCGGTCATAGCGATGCGCAACAGCCGCTCGAGATCTTCCCGCTCAATGGGAAGGTAGGAGCGGCCCTCCGGACCATGCGTGCTCATAGCGCATCGTAGAAGGGGCGCTCCCTTTTGCTAATCGGGATGAACCCAAGTGTGGTCGCTTCAACCCTGGACAACACGAGGACCGTGCGGGCATTTCCACCGCTGGGGGAATGAGTGGCGGGATGTACGCCAGACTGGGCGGAGCCCATGGCAGGCGCTGCCACTTGGATGACTGAATATCGTCGAACCCGCGCTCGACCGCCCCGTCAAGAATGAGCGAGGCAAGTTCGCCGAATCATCCAGCAGACTCTCAACTTTGAACCGGGGAAAGCGCGGTCTCTGACAGAGAGAGTCTCCCCCCATCGACGGACGGACTCAGAATCCGCTGGTCGAGTCGTCTTTCGCCCCTAAGCCGCCATCCACGTTGCCAAGTACTAATGGCTCGGGCATGGACTAAGCGCTCTGGCCTTTGCGCCGGCGGATCCTTCAGGAGGGGGCGAGTGCTTCCTCTCGCCCGGCGACCAACTCAGGGGCACGTGCTTGAAGTGCAACCTGAAGAATCTCGTCATCTAGCTCGCGCGCTCGCTCAATCGTCTGAGCCTTTCGCGCCTCCAACTTCTCGATGTGCCGAGAGACTTGGCTGTTGATCTCCGTGCACACCTGTTCGAACGTAAGTGGCTGTTCGAGTGCTTCTCTCGCCGCGACGAATTGGTGTCGACCACCGCCCATGAAGGCTTGAAAGAAACCGAGGGTGACTCGCTCATTCACTTCGGCGAGAGCGGAAGTCACACTGCTGTTTTGTATCTCAGCAAGCACATCATCCCGGTGCTTTAAGCTCTCTGTCGCGAGCTCGCCTTTTCCTTCTACGATCTCGACCGCGCCGTCGCGAGCCTTCGTTTCGTGAAGTATCCGGCGCCGCTCGTGAAAGAGCGTGTTTAGCTTGATGTCAGTGAGGCCGATGGGCTGAACGTGGTGCGCGCCGTACACGTACACGGTGGATTCACCAGCGAGCGCAAATTGCAACTTTCTAACGTCCACTCCAACCTTCGCCGTGAAGTCCGCCTCCACCACCCCGAGAAATTGCTCGCTCGTTGGTCGATCGAAACCCATAACCCCGCCTGCACTCGAGGGAGTGACGACGTTGCGGAACGAGGTGTATTTGCTTTGGATTGAAAAAAACGCGAGCTGAAGCTGCCTCTCAACCGCCGTCGCGCTGACTCGTCGGCCTCTGAGCTGCTCGATCTGCGCATGCAGCGACTCGTTCTCGGCCATAAGTTGACTCCGCTCCCGCTGCTTCTTGCGCAGATTGTCGGCAAAGGACTGGACTATGTCTCCGACGGCGTTCGTGACATCACCGACCCCGTGAATCACGTGACCCGTAGCCGTCGTGATGGGCTTCGCCGCATCAACGACCGAGTTCGCAGCGCCTGCGAAGGCCTCGATGCCCCTGTTCGCTGTGGTTGATACGCGCCACACAACGATTCCGACAATCGCAACCAAGGCCGCGAGTAGCGCAACAAATCCCCACAAGAACTCCATTTTCCCGGCCTCCTCATCTTTAGTCGGAGTCTAGCTGTCCCGGCTGACCAGTGAAAGCGGATCAAACGTCACAGGAAGGCGGCTTGGTCCGGTAGCGCGATCCGAAGGTGATGCGACCTTCCGACACCAAGAACCCTAAGCGCGCGGATGGAGCCGTGCCGCAGAACCGCAACGTCCCCCGACTCCGCGCCAATGGGACCGCAGCGTCTGATCGAGGCAGCCGTAACCGGCGGACCGGCAATCCGCGGGTGCCCACGGGGGTGGCGGAGAGGGCCTCTGTCAAGGGCCGTGCAAACACTGGGCTGGAGCCCATTGTCCGGCCGTCCGCCTCGTAGTCAACCATGCGGAGATAGCCTACGATTCCTCATGAGCTTCCAATCCTCCGGGTTTCTCGCCGCTCCGGCAGCCGCCAAGGCAGACGCGTCGCTGCGCCCCTTCTCCGAGGAGCTGCAGCTCGCGTCTGAGGTCAATGAAAAGCTCATGCAAATCGTGTGGGCGCTGAAGATTCCTTCGTGGCAGAAGGATCGGGCCATGGGTGCCCTCCTTTTCATTAGATCGGTTCGAGCCTTCCAGGCAGCCATCACCTTGTTGCGGTTGGGAATGTGCACAGAGAGCATGGCTCACTGCCGCTCTATCGTCGAATGCACGATTTTGATGTCGACTTTGGTCAGAGACACTTCCTTTTCGGCTGTGCTAGAAGCCGAGCACGAGCGTCACAGGATCACGCAGGCTGAGAAGATTGCGCCTCTGCATGCTGCCAAGGGCTACCCGGATGCCGACCGACTCCGCGAGTTGGGCAAACAGAAAAAGCCCGATGTGAGCTACAAACTCGAAGAGCTGGCACGTAAGGCGGGCCTAGAAGTTCTGTACCAATCCATTTACCGAGGGACTTCTGGGTATGCCGCGCATGCGACCTTGGGTGCACTCCACCGGAACTTAGCCGTCGTAGAGGGATTGACGGAGATCCGATTCGGTCGCGAATACGACATGCTGGACGAGACCTTGTCCACCCTAGTACCGCTCGGTCTAGAAGTGTTGATGCAAGTCGATCAACTGTTCGCCTTGGGCGAGACCACCACTACGCCATTCCACGCGCGATGGCAGGCACTCTGCATGAAGCGCGGAATGCCGTAGCGCGGCGCCATACTGTATGCGTACACGGTATGCAGGTGCGGATCAGAGTGAGCTCCGAACCCTCTCACCTCGGAGACATCCGCAGCCTGCCCATCAAGGAGGTCCAGTCTCAATTTGGCAGGTCAGAATCAGTAGCGCGAGACGCTGCTTTGCTAACCGCAGCGGCAACTCGGTCAGCCGAGGGAATTCTCCCAAACACCTTACTGGCGGCCACCTCATGCCGGCCATCTGAGTCGATTTCGAAACAGCGCAGGACCTTGCCAAGTTTCCACTCCACAAGGAGAACACGGTTCGCTTGATGATGCTCCTTGACTCTCAGCAAACGCTGCACCTCCTCCTCCGAGGGCATCCGGGCCGAGCCCCCTTTAACCTGAACCAACACCATTTCGAATAGATCGCCGCGCGCTATCGCCGCCTTTGTGGGCTGGTGCTCCTTGCGGATGGCCAAGAGATCCACAATCCCGCGTGACTCCTGGCCATTGGGTCCGTTGAAGTCAACGACCCGCCATTTCGCACCATCCTTGCTGGACCGAGTGATCAACCACTTCGTCATGGTCCGAGCCCAGGTTGCGGTACGTAGGGCCTTCTCGGCGGCCGTACACACGGGGATCACCGTCTCTTTCATTGAAACTCCTTCACCAGCGACTTAACGTCTGAACCGGGTGGGCCAAGGGTGACGAGCTTGACGTCCAACTGACGGTCGCGCATCAAGTGAAACGCACGATGCATTGCCGCCAAGATCCATTCCGAGTGATTGCCAAATGCGCCCCCGCCCACTCGCGTCAAGTAGACCAGCGCGCATCCCGCACGCGACCCGTTCAGTACGGCGGCCAGCATCGTTGCCTCGTAAGCAGCCTCAAGAACGAGGCGGGAAAACCGCACCCACCGACCCGCAGGCTGACGAGGGTTGTACGAGACCGGTAGCGCGGAGCAGTACGCTTGAGAGACATACTGGTCTGGTGGCGCTTCTGGCAGTGTCACTTGCACGTCCCAGTGCACCCCAATGCGGATCAGCGAACGCCACTCGTCAAGATTCGCACGAGATGCTTTCTTCAGTCTCGAATCGACTTCTTCGAGCCCATTACCCTGGAACATCGCGTAGCCGTTCCGCATCGTCCATAGGCGCTGGTTCAAGTTTCCCAGAGCTGTTCCAATATCAGCTAGGCAGTCCACCTGCCTGTCGCGCGTCTGCCCATGCCCGCCCGGTAGTTCCATCAGGTAGTTGCGGTACACAGCGCCAGCGCCGGCAGACACCGCACAGGCGGGGCCCTGGGTCTTGTCCTGTGCGTACTGGGTAATTCCTTGCTCCGGCGTGACGTCCTGATGCACCATCTCCAAGAGGTTGAACTGCGACGCTGCCTGGATCAGCGCGTTCCGATTGGCCGGGTTCGCATGCACGGCCTCAATTGTGCTCTGCACGACCGAGGCCCGCAGGTGGCCGGACGCCGGGATCCCAGCAACCCTTGCGCGCAATTCTCCCAAGGTGGGCACCTCCAGACGCCCCATACCCCAAGTGCAACCGCTCTCAGCGTTTCGCAGCCGCTCCCCTTCAAACTGCAGCAGCGCCTTTGTCTGCTGGTACGGAAGCTCCTGGAAACCGGTGATCCTTTCGAACCAAGAGTTCACGGTCTTTGCCTGGATCGAGACTGCGAAATGGACCGCGGGAGGCCGAGCACTTCCGGAGGCCGCGCGATTCGCAGAACGTGCGATAGAAGATCGGGGTCGGCGTCGAACCACTCTGCTCCGCGTGTTCCCCGGTGGAAGCGGCCATGACTCTCGAACTGCAGGTGCAATTCCCTCTCCATGGTCTCCGCATCACGGGTTGGGTATTCGCCCTCGCTGAATGGGATGACCGCAAGTACCTGCACATGCTCGTGGTTCCCGGATTGGATTGCGGCCAAACGTCGAGCAAGTGCTTCACCAAGGCTCTTCGCTCCCGCTTGAGAAAGCATGCCGATCTTGACGGCCACTGCAGGATCGCCAACCCCTAGGAAGTACACCATGCCGGGCCTCCCCTCACCAGCGGCGGGTTGACTCGGACGCGCTTTCAGGAAGGCGAGGCGGCTTCATCCGGATGGGTACGGACGCTGGATTCTCAAGTCATGCCCCGTGAACCCGCTGTTATTGAGCGACGTAGATCCTGCAAGATCGAGCTCCACGCTGACGCCGTTGTGATCAGATAGTTTCCCAAACCACACTGCAGGACCGCCGATCTGGGCCACGTCATCGGAGACCCAGATGTGGTCCACATTGGCGCGCGGCATACCTTGGGACCGCATGTCTTGGAGCGTGCAGCACTTCATCCGCGCGCCCTCCAGATCGCTGCGAATCTGCCTTTTCACGTCTTGCAGTCCATACCAGCGTGTACCGTCCAGATTCATATTGAAGTCGCCGGCAAGGACCATGACGTGGTCCGGAAACTTCTGACGAAGGCGACGGCAATCTGCTGCAACCGCCGATGAGGCCTCACGGTGGCGCTGCCAGCGCGCTGGGCCCCCTGGTGTATTCGTACCATCGCCCGCATACGGAATGACAGTGCCATAGACGATGAGCCGAGGTTGTCCTGGTACGTCTTCGGTGACTCCGCAAGCAGAGAGCCGCGGGTCCGTCACTGCAAGTCCACGCAAATCCCACCGAGACCATAGCGCCACAGCACACTCCTGCGTCAGGTACGGGTCCGTCCCGGCGGAAGTGAACCTCGGATACTTCCCCGACAGCACTTGCGACTGGTGAGCTTCTGTCAGAACCCAAACGTCCGCTTGGTGGCGCTCAATTTCCGCAAGCTGGCTTGGCCAGCGTGCCTTGTTTCTCACGCCCGACCGATCGAGGTTCCAAGTGGCGATGCGCATCTGTACGGATAAGCATAGCGGTCCTCGGGCGCACCGAGCAAGAGATTCTCTCGCTCATAACCCGGAAGGAGTCATTCCTTCGCCCCTGCATCTGGAGTCGAACCGGGGCAAGTGGGGCTGGTCCTCTCCAGCTCTCTCTGGGCGCGTGCGCCCAACACCCTGGCGACTGCGTCGATGGTGGCTTCACTCGGCTGCGACCCTCCCTCTGAGAGCACACGCTTCTCCAACAACCTTCGCGCAGCGGCTTGAAGTAGCTGTAAGGAGGGGCGTTCGGGAGTGTGCACTGCGTCTCGGCTAGACACTCTACCCTTTCTCTTGGGCTTGGACGGGGGAGTCAAGGACATCCCACATCGACGAATGCAGCGTCAAAACTGGTAGTTACCCTAGCAACTTCCCACCTTGTCCGCAACCACCCGGCACCCTAAAGTGCGCACGGATGAATGACTCCTCAGAATTGGGATTTGCAGCACGCGGCAGCCAGCGATGGCTACAAATGGCCGTCTGCCACGCACCGCATTTGCTTGATCGCGCGCTGCAGGAAAGTGGCGCGATTGGCCCGCACGCCACGGTGCGTTGGATTTCGCCTTTGTCCAAGGATCGCTTCGTTGAGTATCGAGACGTCGCCGCGCTGCAGGCGCTCGGAATCACGGAGCTCCGCGCACGGCAGTTGTCCGAGTTCTGGCCACCTCGCGGGCCTGTGTGGGATGGCTTGGGTGTGTCGACCGAGGGGCTCAAAGTCCTACTGGAGGCAAAGGCACACATAGCCGAAGCAGCGTCGCCGACGAGTGCCGCATCCAAAGAATCGCTGCAGCGGATCGAGGACGCATTGCATGAAGCACGTGCATGGTATGCGCCCAGGTCGGCCGCTCGCTGGTCTGGTTCCCTCTACCAATATGCTAACCGCCTCGCATTCCACTACTTCCTGGCCAAGGTGAACGGCATCGCCGCCAGGATGATCTTCCTGGACTTTTACAACGCCGAGGACGTTGAGGGACCAAGCTCGCCAGAGCAGTGGAAGGGTGCGACCGAGATGATCCACGCCCTACTGGGGCTGCCCAAGGATCTCAGTGCCAGAGGCGTTTTCCACGCGTACGTAGACGTTCGGGAACTGTTAGTCCTTGGACGGGGCTCGCCGACATGAGCTTGCGTGTACTCGCTTGGAATGTGGGACACCAGACCAGGGAGGCGCCGATTCCAGACGGGTTGCTGCAGCTCCTTCAGGAAGCCAAGCCGGACGTGCTGGTCCTCAATGAATGTGTGGACGGCCGAAGCCGGGATGCCCTTCGGGCAGGAATACTGCAGCTTGGACTGCTTCATGTCCTCACGTCGCATCGCTTAGGAAAGCACAACCAAGTATTGATTGCGAGCAATCGACCGATCTCCTCCGGTGAACTGACCGGACCCCGTGTAGATGGTGGCGCCGGCGAGTCCAACTTTCTCCACGTCCGGCTGGACGGCGGGACGGAGCTGGTCGGCGTTCGCGCTCCGACCTACGAAGGCGCGCAACTGCGTGACTACTGGGCGCAGCTCACAGACCAAATACGCAGCACCAAGGGCCGGGCAGTCGCCTGGATCGGCGATTTCAACGCAGATCCGGACAACGTCCGGTCTCCGGGCGGCAAGCACCTTGCAAGGCTTGAAGGCGAAGGCTGGCGGATTCCGCGCGCGGCCGGAGCATGGAGCTTTTATCGAGGATCGCGCATCGATCACGCGCTCCTAGCCCCTCGGCTCCGACATCTCGACGCGCAATACCTGGCACGGGTGGGCGAGGAAGTGGTCATCGGTGACCTCGGCTCACCAGCGAACGTATCCGACCACGCCGCTCTGCTCGTCGAGTTGACCGACGAGCCTTAGTCGGCGACTGTAAATCCGCCGAGTGGCGTCTCCGAAGCGCACTGTAAGTGCCCTCAGCACTCACTTGCGACCATGCGCTGCCATCCACATTTGCCGGTGACGTGCTCTCCGAGACTGTCTCTCAGGCTCACCATTAAAAGCCGCTATACGATCTCGCAGATCGCGCTCTCGTTGCCAAACCTGCTGCTCTAGTTCGACGACGCCCAGGGCTCGTTTTGCCTGCGCCAGGTACTCATGCCTGGCAGCCGTGAGCCTCGCAAATTCGCGCTCTGACACGTTAGCTTGCTCTGTGGCCGTGGCCAAGGTGCCTTTCACCAGCCGCAGGTCGAAGCCCTCAGATCGAAGAGCATGCATCGCTTCCCGATGCTGCTTAAGTTCACCGATTCGAGTGCCAGCTGCACGTGAATCCTGCTCGAGAGCTGATCGTCTCGTCTTGATTCGTCCTATCTCACGCGCAGCGGACTCACGACGAGACTTGAGGCGGTCACGGTCCGCGATACTCTGGCCGAAGATTGAATTCTTGGGGAGGGGCTTTCCCCCGTTCCCAATCCAGTTGCCTTCTGCACGCCGATACCAAGAGTCAAGATCCGACTTGGCGGCGTTCAGTGTGTCGTGCGCATCGGACAGTTCCTCACGGCACGTACGAAGCTGCTCCTTGAGTAGGTTTAGCGAAGCGTATGCCGCGTCAAGTTCACCTTGGTAGTCTCGCTCGAGGATGCGCAGCCTTTCGCGCGCATCCCGGGCGACAAGCTCGAGCTCGGTCTTCTTTCTCTGGCTTACCAGGATCTGATCATCAAACTGCCGGGAAGCTTCCTTGGTCGCCCCCGCCATGCGACGGGCAATCTCGCTGCGCAACTCGGTGCACGAGTACCGTTCCCTTGCTTCCCGTTCCCAGTCCTCTCGGCACTCCCGCTCGAACTCAAAGTAGTCAAACGCGATCCGCACGCCATCAGCGATCGAAGTGAACCACTTCAACATCAGGAGATCCATCCCATTGGCTTCGTCCTCTTTCGCGCTATCGCCCAGTCTCGTCCCTGGCCGGCACGGCGCCTACTCTAACGCCGGAGTGTCCGCGGTAGACCCACACCAGCCGGTGGAGACGTCGCCGGATTCAAAGCTCATTTCGCGCATGGCTGCAGTTCAGCACACCCACGTCGCTGAAAACGGGGCTTTCAAGCAGAGATGGAGTCGCGAACCGGTTCGGATACTTTCTCGGTGCCGAAATCAGGGGGGCGACCGGTCCGTACTGGCCACCACGCCTGGTTCGCGCCCAGCAGTCGCTGCCGGAATGCATCGTCTCATCCTTGCCGCTGGGGGCCGCGTCAGCGGACTACTAATCCGAGAGTGGCCCGCAGTTTGGCGGACTTAGTCTCTGCCAAAGGGCGTGTTAGACCGGCATCGCTGGACCCCAGGCGCAGCTTCCGCCACTCAGTAAGCCATCGCGTTCCAACGGACTGTGAATCCGCAGCTCTCTTACTTTGACAGGACCAACTGGTTCTCCGCAGAATCAACACAGTGTTGGTGACAGCTTGGGGTGCACCATCGTTTCCGGTCTGCTATTGGCCCGAAGAGCTTAGCTCCTGTTAGTGAAGATGGATCATTGCCTCTAAGTCACACAGGACGTGGGCGGCATCACCCCACCCAAGGGCATCAAGGATTTCCGGAGCATAGTTTCTACCTTCGCCGGGAGGAACGCGACCATCATCTCTAAGTGCCTGCAACATCGCAGCCACCCGAGCTTTTGGCTTACCCTCCTCCCAATGCAGGGCATGATTTCGACCCTCCCAAATAAGCGTTGTCACGGGCAGCGTTCCCACCTTGCGGGAGTTGCCACTAGGGAGGTTACCGAGCTCACCGAAGCGATAGGAGAGCACTTGCTTCCCGACCTGGAGCACGGCACCCGCAGCGATTCCGATCGCGATCTCCGTTGCACCGCGCTTCGCCAGAAGGTCCGGCAGCATTGCTGGCGCATTTTCTTCGGCCTTCTTGAAGTGCTGCGTCCGGCGTATGTGTTGCGCGTACTCCCAATTCGGGTCTGGCGCTTCCCATTGCCCCTCGTCCATGAACCTCTCAGCATCTGCCGCCTGCAGCTTGCGATAGCGCTGAATCTCCGCGTCGATGGACTTCAGGGCCTCAGAACGCACGCCGATCACATCAAAGAATCTGACCAAGGAGAACTCGCTGGCGCGAAGGAAAGACTTGGCCTCGTCGACGCTATGGCTCATGAAACAACCTGCTGGAATATGTGGCCCCTCCAACATAGCACGGGAAATGCCGGGCAAAACCGAGATGGCGGGTTGTGGGATTAGAAGCCGCGGGGGGGATGGGCCGCAGCCGAAACGCCTAGTCGGCAGCGGGCATAGGACTCCCGGTGGGCCAAGGGAGCTGCAGCACGGTGTTGCTGCAACTTCATCAAACCCGACCGCGGACGAGGCGGCTATTGGCCGAAAGCAGCCTTCAGCCATAATTACAGTTGAGGTTCGCCCAGAAGTAGCGCCAAGACTTGATATGGGACTATGACGCGCACCCCATAGCCCCCTTCTTGAACACCGCAGCCGTTAGGCCCGCTACCCGTGTCGATCGCAGCGAACGGCAGTTCGCGTTGCAACATACTACTGAATGCCGCGCAACTTCCTGGTCAGCTTTCACCCCCTCTGTTCGACCGTGTACGGGCAACGTGCCCTTCGCGATCACCCGCACCTAGTGCCGTTTTCGGACGGTTCTTGCCGACGTGAGCCAGACCTGCAGTCGCGGTATCCGTCCATCACCGCCCTTTGCCGCGCCGGCCTGTTCGCCCCTCGACTCCAGGTGAGCGATCGAATCTTCTATATGACTGTCAAGGGCAGCTACCTCCGGCGCGCCAAGGGGTGGGCGCTCATCGCTGCGCTGCGCGTGATCGAGAAGCTGAAATGCCACGAGGATGCCCTCGCGTGGTACGCGGAGCGAAACGAGCCGTTGCCATCAAATTGCATTGTGCCGGGCAGTCACCATTTACCCCTTGAACACACGACTGGCCTGCCGGCAGATGGCCCGGGAATGCAGCAGGCTTGGAACCAGAACGCGGCGCCGCCGGCGACCATCGAGCACTGGGATGCCCACTACATAGCGCGTGCGAAATTGCATCGCGCTTTCGTGATCACCACGCCCATCGTTCCTACGCAGCTAACCACGCCGCCGATTTTCGCGAAAGACCAGTTCAAGAGGGTTTTCGACTCGGGCCGAGTCCCAGGTACCCAGAGCTACAAGGTGCTCTCAGATCGTGAGTTCGACAGCCTGACAGTGCTGCTTAGCGGGGGCTAGCCAGTGGAAGACCTCGAGCAAGGCGATCTGTTCGCTTACAAGCGCATCTACGAACGGCTGCGCGACGTGCTAAGCCAATTGGAGGAGCCGAGCACGGAAGAAATCACATTCGCCATTAAAGCGTTCTTCCGCTGCGAGTACGAGGACCAATTCGTCGTCCTTTGCAGTGGAGGCCAGCACTCGGAGTACATGGTGGATGTGCTGGTGACCTCGTTCACGCCCAAGAGCCTGATTGAGAAGGGCACGTTGGCCCTGTCACCGAACAGGTTTGATGTTCACCTGGCCGTGGAATCCGAACTCGGCGGCGTAAGTGCGTCAGGTCCATATGGCGTCATGAAGAACGCAGCAGAGGACTTCTTGAAGCTGCTCCTGATCAACGCGAGGCGGCGTGTGATGATCATGACTTCCCTGGCGTTCAGGAAAGAGTCCGAGCACGTGGATGCCAGAGTGGAGACGCTACGTAAGATGTATGCGGCTTTTCCCAACGCTTGTTCAGGCGTGCTGATCGTCCACCTCGCGGGTAGTCGACCGCGGTCGACGCAAGTCCAGACCGCAACGCATCTTGATGCGATTCGAGCTTTCGTCGTGGAGGAGAACGGCATGTCCGTTTCTGAGTTGCGGCCCTAAGCAAGTTTTGCCCCGACCCGCTTGACTCCCTTTTCGACGGCTGCTTCGGCCGAAAGCAGACATCACGAGTCGTGTCGTTAGGACCACCTCCCACACCCAACTGGAGTTTTTCCGCAGAGCCTGGAAGTGGGTGCCGACCGGCGGCGCCTGAAGCGAGACAAAAAAAGCGCACCAACTGGTGCGCTCGCTTCAGCGTCGCGGTGTCATGCCTCGGGTTCGGCTGCGGCCCGCGCACGCTCCTGCTTCGCTTCTTCTATGAGGCGAACCTGGCTATCCGTGGCCTTTTGCAGCACCTCAGCATAGACACGCTTCTTCTCCTCAGAGGAAGCTTCCCTAATGAACTTCGAGAACGCAGTCTCGGTCACTGATCGACTGCGTTCATTTCCTAAGGGCCAAATCATCTTGCGGCTCCTTCACTCGTGATTTCTAAGACCTGCTCATGCGTGTACTTCTCGGGCACGTGACTCGTTATCTGATCCACGTTCGCTCTGTACAGCCTACCGCTTCCGTCAATGTTCTTTATCAGGAGGTCGACTATTAGCTCTTGCCCGAATTTCTTCTTCAGCGCTTCTACTACCTGGCGCGCTTCAAAATACTGCTTTACGAAATGCTCCGGCCGGATATTGCGGCCTTCCTTGTTCTCCCGAGCCTGGACGAACTCCCAAGCAAATTGGGGCTCTTGGTACACGTACAAGATCTGGACATGCCGCCCCTTCTTCAATGATCGTTCAATATTCCGCTCTGCTACGGTGTAGGACGACAGCGTGCCGTCAAGCAGGAAGCTCTGCTTCTGGCTCAGCGCCAAGTCCAGCAGCTTCTCGACCAGCAAAGACACGCCACCCTGGAACACCCAAGAGTTTGCGCCCGTGTACCCTGGGAAGCGGCTGCGCAGGTCGTCAGGGTCAATACGTAGAACGCTGTCGCCAAGCTTCTTGAGCAGCTCCTTCGAGGCTTCCGTCTTCCCGGCACCGGGCGATCCGGCCATGAACACAGAGACGGGCTTTTCCTCACCCGGGAATACAGCAAGGTCCGCGAGCTCGCGTGCAATCGCCCTCCCGTTCTTCTTCGCGAAGTGGCGGGCGTCGTCGACGAGCTTTTTCTCTTCGTCCGTCAAGGGCTGGCTACTTTCTAGGATTGTGGCGGTGAACAGATGAGCTGTGAAGTAGGCAGGGCTTTCCAAGTCAGGATTTACTTAGAAAACACTACGAATGGCTGCCGCGGCTGTCGCCGGCCCGCCCATCCACTGGGACTAACTTGGTCAATGCAACCACCCTGTCTACGCCCGCTCGCAATCCCACTGCTGCATTACCCAAAGCATTCCCGTACCGATCAAAGCCTAGGAAGCAGAACTGCTTCGCCCCCAGGCTGATCCGCGGCTGCTAGAGGCTCGGCCACTTGCGATCGGCGCTCAGGAGCTGGAGCGGGGGATCTTGCGGCCGTCGGCCGTCCGATGGTTGAGGTGCAGATCGCCCGTTGCGGTGTGGTCCTGGCCGTAGGGCGGGCGGAATGCACCTGCCTCCCGACGCAATCGAACCTTCACCTTCATACTGGACGAACATACAGTTCTGCGGGTCCGGCTCTTAAACTGCACTCGGGAACGGTCCACACCGAGTAGCCAAAGCTTGGGCCCGTGGAGACGTGCCGGCGGCCAGGGTCTGCTTTGCTCCCGGACCGAGGTTGGAAGGCGAAATTTGGCAGACGGTGAATCGGCCACAGCGTGCGCGCCAACTTGCTCCTGCCCCCACACCAGTTTGGAGGACATAGCGTCCGGTATGGCTGCCCTGGTGCCGCGGCTTTCGAAGACTCACCTCACTCTTGGCCCCACATGCGCCGGTGCATCCCGCGAGTTCCTCGCCGACTTGACCGCCCCCGGAACCTCGGACCACGAATCCGCAGGTCTTAGCGTCTGGCGGGGACGAATCGTATGCAGACCGCGCGATCTTCGAGGTCAAGTAGGGCCAGAGCACTAGAAGCAGCCAATTCCGGAGTCCACTTTCCCCCGCACACGTCGCTAACAAACACGGCCTGCCGCTTAAGCGCCTTGTAAAGCTCCCGGCGGAATTGCCGCTGCTTCAGCCAGTTCCCGCCCTTGTAGGCGTTCTTTGAACTCGCCGCCTTACCTTCTTCGGTCTGCGGACCGGTCGACACTGCCCACGGCTGCCATTGACGAATCAGCTCCGCTTGCCGTTCGCGACGCTCGGGCGTCCATCCATTTGCCATCCGTACCCTCCAATAGTTCGTTTTCCCGTGAAGCTGAATTTTCCGGAGTCACTCCGCACTGCACGTTGTTGACCTGCTGGTTCCCCCCATGATTGATGTTCGCCTGCTTAGCGAAGACGGTTCGTGGCGCCCTGAGGCATGCAATCGACTCCAATGTCATTCGACACTGGTTCTGTGCCTTCAAGGCCATGCGCAAGCACGCGTCAAAAGATCTCACGTCGTGGTGACCGCGGGCATTTCGAGACAGCGTCACGAAGATCGACTGCAGTGCCTGCGCTTGGCCGAGCAACATGGCTTCTACTTTCGACAGGTCGCCGCCGATAACTCGTTCGGCGTCCCCCTCTAGTGCATCAACTACTCCCACCAGTTCGTCTTGCCCCGTTGGATAGGCTTCCATGACTAACGCCGCTGACGTGCTCGGACGTACGGCGAAGACGCCCTTTGCCCGCGCTACGTCCAGGTCTTCTGCATCCGGGAAAGCAGCGACCAACACGCGCTTCTTGAGCCCCAGGGATACTTGGCGTCGAGATGAACTTGGAATTTGCTGCGAAGATCCACTCCGCTTACCATCCGTCCTGCTGCTCATAGAATCCTCCAGCGTCCGTCGCCACATGGCTGATTTTTGGTTCGCACCTATAGCTGAGAAGCGGGGTTCATGAGGCGCGCCGCTTGGGCTCTGCTCGGAACTCTCATGCCCGCTGGCCAGTCTCCAAACCGAGTGTTCTCGCCCACGTACATCAGGTCCACGTAACCGGGCTCTCCGTCGCGAAGCTTGGCCACAGACAACCTTGCGTAATACTTCCACTCGTCGCCCAAGTCTGGCTTCGCCTTCCACGGGCGGTGCACGAAGATCACAATGTCCGCATCCTGCTCGATCGCGCCGGAGTCACGAAGGTCCGACAGGATCGGCATCTGGTCGACCCGCTCCTCCACCTTGCGTGACAGCTGCACAAGCAGAATGACCGCGAGCCCCAGCTCCTTGGCCAGCTGCTTCATCCCCTTCGTAATCTCCTCAAGCTGATAGGTGCGCGGCTGCTTCGGGTCTGTGCCGTCCATGAGGCCGAGGTAGTCCACCACAAGAACGCGCAGGCCGCGCTTACGCTTCAAGCCCCTCGCCGTCGCGCGCATCTTCGCGATAGTCATCGCGGGCTTGTCGTTCACGTATAGCGGAAGACACCGGATCGTCTCGGCGCCATGCGTGATGGACGGCCAGTCAGCGTCGAGAAGTCGATTGGCGCGCTTGATGCGACTTAGATGTACTTGAGACAACATCGAGAGTGCGCGGTTCCACAACTGCGGCCTGGGCATTTCACCGGACCAGTAGCCGGTCGGCTCGCCGGCGCCCGCCGTGGTCACTCCGATGGTTAAGCCCAGCGCGCTCTTGCCCATGCTCGGGCGCGCTCCGATCACGATCACCTCGCCGGGACGCATGCCCCCGTCCAGCCGCTCGTCGAGATCCTTCAGGCCGGTGGAAATGATTTGGGGCTTGATCTTGCCATTCGCCTCGGCCTGCATGCGATCGATCACATCTGCGATGCCGGTTCCCCCGGGCTGCCAGTCTTCGTCGTTGGCACCGGCATCGATGGCCATCACGCGCTGCACTGCGGCCTCGAGAATGGCGTTCACCGACTTGCCCTCGGGGTTGAGAGCGGCGGTCGCAATCTCGCGGCTTACGGCGAGCAGGCGGCGCAGAATAGATCGCTCGCGCACGAGTTCCGCATAGCGGCGGGTGTTGGCGGCACTGGGCACGTATTGCGCCAAAGAATTCAGGTACCCAAGGCCGCCGATCTCTTCGCCTTTGTGGCTCCGCTGCAGGTGCTCGTACACTGTTACGACATCGGCCGGCCGCATTGACTTGATCAGTTCGTCTATTGCTTCGAAGATCACCTTATGCTCGTGGCGGTAGAAGTCGCCCTTGGTGACCAAGTCGCCCACGATGTCCCACAGAGCGTTGTCCTGAAGAAGGCCTCCGAGCACAGAGGACTCGGCCTCAATTGACATCGGCGGCATGCACAGTTGGCCGGCTTGGTCATTGCGCAGCGAGCCGTTGAGCACGGCGCCGCGGAAGGCTTCGTCTTCGGAAATGGGAGTGCGGGCGCTCATGCTGCCTTCCGCGCCTTATTGCCGTAGTTGCCCTGCACGACCTTTATGAAGTTCTCACGCTTCATCAGCCAGGCGAGGTCGCAGTTGCTCCAATCGCCGCTTCGTCCGGTCAGAAAGTCGGAAGCTGCAACGGCGTCGAAGAACCTGCTGAACCATTGCGTGGCCTCACTTGCCGTGGTCGCGTAGCGGGTGTTGTCCTCGCGCGTCGCCTCTGGAGAAAGGAGCCACTTCCAGCGTCGCCGCATGGCTTCCGCGCCCGTGCTGTCCTTCCACATCTCATATCGCGGCTTCGGCAACTCGGGAAGCTTCAAAGAAAAAAGCGCGACGAGCTGCTTTACCGGGCACGGCGGGATCTCCTGCGGATCGCGTATCAGTGCCAGCGTCGGGGCCTGTGCCCGCGGAACAGGTGATGCCAGCGAAGTCGATTGATTAGGTGCGTTAGCACCTTTCTCTTCCCATTCCTGTTCCTGTTCCTGTTTCTGTTCCTGTTCCTGATTCGGAATAGTCTTCGCGGAAGCGTTCAAGGACGGCTTTCCGGAAGGCTTCGCGAATGTCTTGTCGAAAGCCTCACCGTAAGCCTCTCCGAGCGCGTGGATGCTGGCTTTCAGAGCTTCGAATGCCTTCCACTTAAGGTCGCATTCCGGGATCAAGTTGAACTCGGCAGCCCAGCTTTTCACCACGTTCGGTGATTCGGGCTTGTTGTGCAAGATGGCCTTCGGGATCCACATTACGCGGGCCTTAAAATCGGCTTCGACCATGCCTTGCTCGAAGGCTTCGCGGAAGGCTTCGTCGAAGTCTTTGGTTTCCCACCCCAGTTCCTCGGCCATTGCTGCACGCCCGGCCCGGAACAGACCAGGAATGGGCCCGGTGTGGGGCCCGGTGATCAGGAATAGCCACAGGCCTTGGCCGCACGGCGGGATGGGTGATAGTGCACGGAACTTGGCGTCGCCCCAGGTGCGAACCTCCACCTTGCGGTAGCGACCGCTGGTCTTTACCCGGTCTTGCTGATCAGGCTTCTCGGTCACGGCTGTGCCTTCCATTGGTCGATGACCACGTTAAGCGCTTCAGTTTGGCGGCTACCACTTGCGGACACCAGCCTTGCTTGACTGGAAGACCCGTCGCTCGGCGCGCGCTTCAACAAGTTGCGCGGGCTCCTCTTGTTTGGTGACGCGCGGCGCGCGAGCGACAATGGCGGAAAGAAGTTCTTCGCGGTGCCAACGTAACGCCCGCGGTCCGAACTCGATTGCGGGGGGGAACCAGTCCTGTTGTCGTAGAGCGTGGACGGTCCGCCGGCTCACCCCGAGCAGCTCAGCCACTTGACCCTCATTCAGCAATGTGGGAAGGGCTTGGTTCTTTTTCGGCGCGGCCGCTGCAAGCTGTGGGCCCAACGTTACTGCTTCGTGCATCGACGCTCTCCTTAAGTGCGCCAATGTTCCGTCTGCAGTTCTCGCAATGCGATGGTGTTTCTGGTCGGATCCGGCAAAGAAACACCATTGATCTACCCTGCCGGCTTCTTACTCGCTGGACGGGGTGACCGCAGCCACTGAGTGACTTCCGCCCCGGTGACGTCTTCTCTCGCAGAGCGCAATGCGCGGGTTCGTCCCAAATTGATGACGTCTGCGATCAGTTCAGGTGGCGCCTTTGTACGGCACTTGAGTTGAAACCAGTCTCGAATTTCCCTGGCCAGACGACGCTCCCAAGCACCTGGAGCGGTCGGTCGGGGCGTGTTCAGGACTGCGGTATCTATCCGACTCAACCGCTCGAGTCGATTCGCTTCCGCAGCGAGATTGCGCAGGAGCCCGGGCCAGTTCTGTCGCCGAAGGGGATCTCGTACGTCACGTCGGTAGTCCGCAAACGAGCCATCAAGGAATCTTGGACGCGCGCTAGTTTCAAACAAGTCGAACGGAAGCGGCCATTCGGGGCCATCCTTTTGTTCAAGCAGGTCCGCTAGTTCGCGGCTTCTAGTGGCCACTTCGTTCAATAGGGGCGATCGCTGCCATGGCTTTGGCGGCCTACGTGAGGCAACCCAGTACGCCAAACTGTCCAGGAAAGTTGCGACGTCAACTGGCTGCGGCCGACCCTCACCGTCTCGAAGAATGCCGTCGTCTAGCACCGCTTCCGAGTCGAGGTCAATGGCCGCTGCCGCACTCTCGCGCGCTGCGGGGACAGCTTGCCGATCCCTAAAGGCCGCCATCCACTTGCGAAGCCTAGCCCCTTCACTAGAGGCGAATCGAGTGATTACCTCGCTCGTCATCCTGTCGACTTCGTCGGGATCCGCCTGCATGGATCGGGCACGCTCATTAAGCGCCGCAACAACTTGCTGATCGTCTTCAGTCTGGTTGACGCGCTTCCCTCGAACAGCAGCAGCGGTTGCGGCGCTCCCATTCGGCGGCCTCAGCGGAGTGCGCTTGCTATTCACCGCGACTCGCCACACTGCCGCTGAGATTCCCGACGCATGTCCGCCAGGTTTTGCACTGCCCGAATGAGACCCTTTTCTTCACACGCGTTGTCGATTGCTGATGGGACTATGCTAGGCGGCGCGAGCGAATGGAAGCACAGTTCCAGCGGGGGCGGAGAGGTACTCCGACCAGTCCGCCAACAACTGCCGCCGCTCCTGGGTGAACCTCGCACGGTTGTACGCGGCCCGCACCTTGTCGGCTTCGTTGTGTGCCAAGCAAGCCTCAATGACATCGGGCCGGGCGGCTGCAGTCTCGTTCGCCCACGTCGAGAAGGTGGCGCGACACAGTCCGTGCACCGTGGTTTGCTGACGCATACCCATACGATCTAGAACAGCCAGCATGGTCATGTTAGAAAGGGACTGGCCCGGCTTCATCGGAGAAGGGAAAACTCGCACTGCGTCAAGGCGGTGGTCCTGCAACTCGCGCAGGATCTCCACCGCGCGAGGTGGAAGGTAGACCAAGTGATCCTCCCCTGCCTTCATTTTCGCCCCGGGAACCGTCCACGTCGCGGTTTTCAAATCGAATTCTCCCCACTCAGCTAGCAAGACCTCCGACGTTCGCGCTGCTGTGAGGATGGCGAACTCAAGGCAACGGGCGCCCAGCCCTTCCTGGCCGCGTAATAGGGTCATGAAAGCCGGCGCCTCTGCGTAGGGGAGTGCCGCGAGCTTACCGGCCTGCTTTCGGGGAAGAGCCTCGCGGATCTTGCGTCGGATAGCCGCGGCTGCGTTACTGCGGCACCGATTGTGGAAAATCGCATCTTCAAAGACGGCATCAAGACGCTGGCGAATGCGCTGCACAGTTTCATGTAAGCAGTCCCCGTGGAAATTGCGAGCCCGCTGATGAGGTTGGATGTCCTGCAGGGCTTCGAGCAGGTCGGGCGGCTGGATCTCTCCTACTGGCTTGTTCCAGATCCGGGCCGGCAAGTGGTTCTCCAGCGATGAAATCCACTGCGCCGCGTGCTTCGCCGAGCGGGTAGGTTCAATCACCCGCTCATGGTAATCCCGAGCGCAACGGGCGAGGGTCCAGCGTTCCCACTCCTTGCTCGCCTTCTTTGCCTGCTCGACCTCCCGAGCGGCTGCACGGCGCTGCTCCCGTGCGTCGATTGGGTCTACCCCCTGCTGAAGCAGTTCGCGCGCCGCTTGGGCCTGTTTCCGGACAGAAGTAAGACTGTCTCCAGCCACTGCGCTGCCTCGGCGCGCTACGCCCAAGCCCATTTCTCGTCGCCGACCACTCGCTGACGTGAAGCGGAACACCCAGGATGCGGAGACTCCCCGGATTCTCAGCAACAAGCCACCCCCGTCGCTGTGGTCGCCGTCCCGGACGTTTTGGATCTGCTTCACCGTCAGCAGGTGAAGACGCGCTGCAGTTCGAACCCGTGCCATCATCTCCCCGTTCTGTCCGCCACTGTGTCCGCCAGAAGCTGGCGAGTGCGTGGCGCACGACACTGCATGTTCAGTGCACGATAGCGAGTGTCAGAGGGAGAAAAACAGCTGTCAAATCAACAACTTTTCGAACCCTCGATACGGTGAAACCGTATACCGGATTTCGAGTCCGGCGCATTCGACCACTCTGCCACCGCTCCTGAATTCGGTTCGCGTGGTGCGAAGTCCGCCATTGTAGCCGAGGCAAGAAGCCCCGACGCCCTGTGCCGCCGCCGGAAATATCGCACGCGGATGGCCTGTCCGAGCCTGGCCGTCGAACACCGCCTACGCCGCCCGGCCGCGCACTTGCCTACCTTGAGGCATGGCACAGGACAGGAAACGGTTGGGCCACAAGCGAGACTTCGCGCCGAGCGACACATGGCTGCACTCCATGCCCGTGCCGGACGCGCGGGAAGGCGGCGAGTCGACCTGGGAGGCGTGGGAAGAGGAATCGCTGCGCATGGACCTGGCGTTCGCGCCGACCCAGCCGTCGCAGAACATGCCGCTTGCGCGTTCGCCAGGCGGCCGTGCCGTGCAGCCTCGCACCGGTCCCTGGACCATCGAGGACGTGCTCCTGCTGGCGCGCCGCCACAACCGCGTGTGTCCGCGCCCGGCCTTGTGGGCGGGCCTCTACCTGCTGCTCGAAGGCGATCGGTACGCGGACCTGCGGCCGCCGCCGACGCAGCCGTGGATCTGGAACAAGCTGTCCAGCCTGCAACGCCGCATGAGCTTCCGCGAGCACATCGAATGGGCCGAGCGCCACGGCAAGCTCGAAGAAGCCGCGCGCTACCTGGACTCCGTGTCCGAGGCGGACTGGGTCCACATCGGCGAAGACTAGCGCAGCAGCGCCGTCCCGCCCATGTAGGGCCGCAGCACCTCCGGCACCGTCACGCTGCCATCCGCGTTCTGGTAGTTCTCCAGCACCGCCACCAGCGTGCGGCCGACGGCCAGGCCGGAGCCGTTGAGCGTGTGGACCAGCTCGTTCTTGCCCTGCGCCGTCTTGAAGCGCGCCTGCAGGCGCCGCGCCTGGAAGGCCTCGCAGTTCGACACCGAGCTGATCTCGCGGTAGGTGTCCTGCGCGGGCAGCCACACCTCGAGGTCGTAGGTCTTGGCGGCGCCGAAGCCCATGTCGCCGGTGCACAGCAGCATCACGCGATACGGAAGCTTCAGCTTCTGCAGCACCGCCTCGGCGTGGCCGGTCATCTGCTCCAGCGCCTCGTAGCTCTTGTCCGGGTGCACCACCTGCACCATCTCGACCTTGTCGAACTGGTGCTGGCGGATCATGCCGCGCGTATCGCGGCCGGCACTGCCCGCCTCGGAGCGGAAGCACGGCGTGTGCGCGGTCAGCTTCAGCGGCAATTGCGATTCCGGCAGGATCTCGTCGCGCACGAAGTTGGTCAGCGTCACCTCGCTGGTGGGAATGAGGTACAGCGCCTGCTGGTCCTCGGCGCCCAGGCCCTCCTGGCCACCCTTGCTGACCGCGAACAGGTCGGCCTCGAACTTCGGCAGCTGGCCCGTGCCGCGCAGCGTGGCGTCGTTGACGATGTAGGGCGTGTAGCACTCGGTGTAGCCATGCTCCTGCGTCTGCACGTCCAGCATGAATTGCGCGAGCGCGCGGTGCAGCCGCGCGATGGGCCCCTTCATCACGGTGAAGCGCGAACCACTGAGCTTGACGCCCGTCGCGAAGTCCAGGCCGAGCGGCTCGCCGATGTCCACGTGGTCCTTCGGCTGGAAGTCGAACTTCGCCGGCGTGCCCCACTTGCGCACCTCCACGTTGCCCTTCTCGTCTTCCCCGACCGGCACGCTCTCGTGCGGCAGGTTGGGCACGGCGAGCAACAGCGCCTGCATCTCGGGCTGGATCTGCTCCAGCCGCGCGGCGGACTGCTCCAGGTCCACTTTCGCTTGCGCCACTTCCGCCATCACGGCGTCGGCGGACTCGCCCTTGGACTTGAGCTGCCCGATCTGCTTGGACAGCTGGTTGCGGCGCGCCTGCAGCTCTTCCGTGCGCGTCTGGATGGTCTTGCGCTCGGCTTCCAGGCCCTGGAAGGCCGCCACGTCCAGGAAGGACTGGGGCGACTTGCGGGCCTCCAGCCGTTTCACCACGGCGGGAAGGTCTTTTCGTAACAGGTTGACGTCGAGCATGAGGTGATTTTATTCCGCGGGCTGCTTTTCGATGACCGCCCACCCCGAAGGAGGTCCCATGGCGATGCAACTCGACTGCTACCTGAGCTTCAACGGCAACTGCGAGGAAGCCCTGAATTTCTACGCCCAGTGCCTGGGCGGCAAGGTGAACCTGATGCGCTTCGACAGCGCGCCCAAGGACAGCGGCATGGAGGTGCCGGCGGACTGGAAGAACAAGGTGATGCACGGCACGCTGGAAGCGCAGGGCGCGCAGATCATGGGCAGCGACGTTCCGCCCAGCATGGGCGGCGGCGGCAAGTTCAGCGGGTTTTCCGTCTCGCTGTGGGTCAAGGACGGCGTGGAGCCGGCACGCAAGGCGTTCGATGCGCTCGCGGCCGGCGGGCAGGTGACGATGCCGTTCGCGCCACCGTTTTGGGGCGGGCATTTCGGCATGCTCACGGACAAGTTCGGGGTGCCGTGGATGGTGAGTTGCGAGTGAAAGGGATCACCCCAACGTCGCCGGATCCACGTTCGCGCCGCAAATGATCAACGCCACCACTTCATCCGACGCCGGCACGTAGGCGCCCGACTGCAACGCCGCCAACGGCAACGCCGCCGCGGGTTCGACGGCCAGCTTGAACTCTTTCCACAGCGTCAGCTGCGCCGCGCGGATCGCAGCGTCCGGCAGCAGCAGCGCATCGGCCACGTGCCGCTGCGCGACATCCCACGCGATGGAGCCGATGCGCCGCGCGCCCAGCGAATCGGCGGCGATGCCGCTGACGGCGACGTCCACCGGCTCGCCCGCTTCGCGCGCGCGGTACAGCGTCGGCGCAAGCTCCGGCTCCAGCGCGATCACGCGGCTGCCGCCCTCGAACCAGGCGGCCACGCCGGCGATCAAGCCGCCGCCGCCCACGCTGACCAGCACGCTGTCGGGGGCATCGCCACCCTGCTCCTGGATCTCCATCGCCAGCGTGCCGGCGCCGGCCACCACTTCGGGCTGGTCGTAGGCATGCGTGAGCAGCGCGCCGGTTTCGCGCTGGCGCGCCAGGCAGGCCTCCAGCGCATCCGCATAAGCGGCGCCGGTCACCACCACCTGCGCGCCCAGCTCGCGCAGCTTGGCCTGCTTGGCCGGGCTGCTGACGGTGGGCACGAACACTTCGCAGCGCACGCCGAGCGCCCGCGCGGCGGCGGCGGTGGCGATGCCTGCGTTGCCGCCCGAAGCGACGATGACGCCGCTGTCGGGGATCGGGTTGGCGAGCAGTCGGTTGTACATGCCGCGCGCCTTGAAGCTGCCGCCCACCTGCAGGTGCTCGAGCTTCAGCCACGCTTCGCCGCCGGCGACGCCGAGGGCGGAGGCGGGCAGCTTCCATAGAGGCGTGCGGCGCACGAAGCCGCGGCCGTCGGAGGCGAAGCGATCGGCGGCGGCGAGGATGTCGGAGCGGTTCATGTATTGGGGGATGGAAGCCCTGGGTTCCCGCCTCCGCGGGAACGACATTTACAGCTTCAGGCCTTTCGGCAAGGGGAACTTCACGGTCTCCTGGATGCCATCCATCTTGCGCACGGAGACGGCGCCCAGCGCCTTGATACGGTCGATCACCTCCTGCACCACCACCTCCGGCGCAGAGGCTCCCGCGGTCAAACCGACGCGGGTCTGCGAGTCGATTGCTGTTGGAGCTGGTGGGGCTGCCCACCACGATCATCACGTCGACGTCGCGCGACATCACCTTCACGGCGTCCTGCCGGTTCTGCGTCGCGTAGCAGATGTCCTGCTGCTTCGGCTCGCGGATGCTGGGAAAGCGCTGCTTGATCGCCTGGCTGATCTCCGCCGCGTCGTCCACCGACAGCGTGGTCTGGGTCACCACCGCCAGCCGCTCGGTCTGCGCGGGCTGCACCCGGGCCACGTCCGCCACGTCCTCCACCAGGTGGATGCCGTGGTCCAGCTGGCCCATGGTGCCTTCGACTTCCGGATGGCCCTTGTGGCCGATCATGATGAACTCGTAGCCTTCCTTGGCCAGCTTGGCCACCTCGATGTGCACCTTCGACACCAGCGGGCAGGTGGCGTCGAACACGTGGAAGCCGCGCTGCCGCGCCTCTGCCTGCACCGCCTTGCTGACGCCGTGCGCGGAGAACACCAGCGTGGCCCCGGGCGGCACCTCCGCCAGGTCCTCGATGAAGATGGCGCCCTTGGACTTGAGGTCGTTGACGACGAAGGTGTTGTGCACGATCTCGTGGCGCACGTAGATCGGGCGGCCGAACTTCTCGAGGGCGCGCTCCACGATGTCGATGGCGCGGTCCACGCCGGCGCAGAAGCCGCGCGGTTCGGCCAGCAGGATCTCCTGGGGGGCCATCAGAGCACCCCGATCACCTGCACCTCGAAGGTGACAGGCTGGCCCGCGAGCGGGTGGTTGAAGTCGAACAGCACGGCATCCGGCTTGCCGTCGCCGTCGCGGTCTTCGCCGACCTGCCGCACGGAGCCGGCGTACTGGCCCAGGCCGTCCGGCGTCGGGAAACTGACGACATCGCCCACGCTGTAGCTTTCATCGGGGTCCCCCATCTGGACGAGGAGCTTGCGGGCAACCCACTGCACCATGTCGGGGTTGCGTTCGCCGAAGGCGGCCCCCGCCGGCAGGTCGAACGAGGCGCGGACGCCCTCCTCCAGCCCCAGCAGCCGCTCCTCGAGGGCGGGCGACAGCGCACCGGTCCCCAGCGACAGCGTCGAGGGCTTGCCCTCGAAGGTGTTGATGATGTCCCCGGCCGGGCCGCCGAGGCGGTAGTGCAGCGTGAGGAAGGAGCCCGCTTGCACGCGGGTGGTGGTGGAGGCCATTCGAGTCCCGATAAACTGGCCTCCATTGTAAAAGTCGGGGGCGGAAGGCACCGTGATGATGCTCAAAGACCTGCCTGTCGACGCCCGGCCCCGCGAAAAGCTGCTGGCCCGCGGGCCGTCCGCCCTCAGCGACACCGAGCTGCTGGCCCTGCTGCTGCGCACCGGCACCCGCGGGCGCGGCGTGTTCCAGATGGCCGACGAAGTCCTGGGCCGCTTTCGCGGGCTGGCGGGGCTGTTGCATGCCAGCGGCGATGACCTGAAGACGGTGCACGGGCTGGGCGGCACGGCCAAGCGCTCGGAGCTGATGGCGGTGCTGGAGCTGGCGCGCCGCGCCGTGGCCGAGCAATTGAAGGCGCGGGAGGTGTTCGGCTCCCCCGACGCCGTGAAGAATTACCTGCAGCTGCACCTGGCCCACCGCCCCCACGAGGTGTTCGCCTCGCTGTTCCTCGACGCCCAGAACCGATTGATCGCCATGGAAGAACTCTTCCGCGGTACCCTGACTCAGACCAGCGTGTACCCGCGCGAAGTCGTCCTCAAGGCCCTGCACCACCACGCCGCCGCGGTGGTGCTGGCCCACAACCATCCCAGCGGGACCGTGCAGCCCTCGCGCGCGGACGAAGCCCTCACGCAGACGCTGAAGGCGGCGCTGGCGCTGGTGGACGTGCGCGTGCTGGACCACGTCATCGTCGCGCCGGGGCAGGCGCTGTCGATGGCGGAGAAAGGCTTGATTTGAAGGCGAAGTCATTGCAGGACCTGGCGGCGATGCGCACGCACCTGGCGGAGCGCGAAGAAGCCGCGCGCAAGCTGGCGGCCGCGCGCGCGGAGGCGCAGCGCAAGTCCGATGCCGAGCGCGACCTGTTCCAGCGCGCCGCCGGCGCCGTGCAGCGCATGCCGCAGCACGGCCGGGTGCATCACGTGCCGGAGCCGCCGGCGCCCATCCCGGCGCAGCGCCAGCTGGACGACCAGCGCGTGCTGCACGAGTCGATCAGCGACGAATTCGATGCGTCCACGCTGCTGGAGGTGGACGATGCGATGAGCTTCCGCCGCCCCGGCATCGGCATCGACGTCGCCCGCAAGTTGCGTCGCGGGCACTGGAGCATCCAGTCGGAGATCGACCTGCACGGGCTGCGCCGCGACGACGCGCGCGAGGCCTTGTCGGCGTTCCTGCGGGACGCCGTCACGCGCGGCGTGCGTTGCGTGCGGGTGGTGCACGGCAAGGGCCTGGGCTCCCCCGGCAAGACGCCGGTGCTCAAGGGCAAGGTGCACGGCTGGCTGGTGCAGAAGAACGAAGTGCTCGCGTTCGTGCAGGCGCGGGCGGATGAGGGCGGGGCGGGGGCGGTGGTGGTGTTGTTGAAGCCGGGTGGTTGAACGCGGGTGTCGGGGTCGCTTCGCGAACCCGACCTACGGGGGATCAACGCGGTGTTCGTAGGTCGGGTTGCCGAAGGCACCCCGACGCGTCAACCCGGCGCGTTGCGCATCCAATCCGCCGTCTGCATGAACGAGTCGCGCAGGCGAACGCGTAACTTCTCGTCCACGCCCACTTCCCCCATCGCCTGGTCCATCGCGGCCACCCACTGGTCGCGCTCCTTGATGCCGATCTTGAAGGGCATGTGGCGCATGCGCAGGCGCGGGTGGCCGAAGCGCTCGGTGTAGTGCTGCGGGCCACCGAGCCAGCCGCACAGGAACCAGAACAGGTTGTCGCGGGCCCGCTGCAACTCGGTGCCGTGGGCGGCGCGCAGCTCCGCGTAGTCGGGCTCCAGGTCCATCAGGTCGTAGAACCGGTCGACCAGCGCCCGCACCTTGTCTTCCCCGCCGATCCACTCGAAGGGCGTGGCGTCTGTCGGGGGCTTTTCCTGGATCTGCATCTCCGCATTTTCGCAGGATGCCTATTCAGCCGCCCGGCGCAAGGTCTCCACCACCGGCCGGCTCAGCACTTCACGCAAGCCCCACCAGCCCGCCGCCAGGGCCAGCACGGCGCCCGCGACTGCACCGGCGATCGGCACCAGCGGCGACGCGGTCCACGAGAAATCGAAGACGTACTTCGCCAGGCCCCAGCCGACGACCGAGGCCACCATGCTGGCGAGGAAGCCCGCCAGCAGGCCGACGCCGATCAGCTCGGCCCGCTGCACCTGCCGCAACAGGCTGGCGCGCGCGCCCACCGCGCGCATGATCGCGAACTCGCGCGCCCGCTCCTCGCGCGTGGCGCTGACGGCCGCGAACAGCACCACCAGCCCCGCCGCCAGCGTGAAGCCGAACAGGAATTCGACCGCGCGGATCACCTTGTCCAGCACGCCCTGCACCTGCGTGATGGTGGCCGTCATGTCCACGTTGGTCACGTTCGGGAAGGCGCGCACCAGCCCGTTGTCGAAGCCGCGCTGCTCCGGTGCGCGATAAGCGCCCATGAAGGTCACCGGAACGTCGGGCAGGCTGCTGACCGGGTACATCACGAAGAAGTTGGCGCGCATCGAGCTCCAGTCCACCTTGCGCAGCGACGTCACCTTGGCTTCGCTCGGCATGCCGCCGATGTCGAAGCGCAGCGTGTCGCCCAGCTTCAGCCCCAGCGTGGTGGCGATCCCCTCTTCCACGCTGACCGCACCGGCTTCCTCCGGTTGCCAGCGCCCGGCCACCACCTCGTTGTGCTCCGGCTGCTGCGCCGCGAAGGACAGGTTGAACTCGCGGTCCACCAGGCGCCGGGCCCGGTCTTCCGTGTAGTCGTCGGGCGTGACCGCGCGGCCGTTCACCCCCACCAGGCGACCGCGGAACATCGGGAACCAGTCCATGCGCTTCACGCCTGCATCGCGCAGCGTCTTGACGAACGCATCGCTCTGCTCCGGCAACACGTTGATGACGAAGCGGTTCGGCGCATCCGGCGGCGTGGCCTGGCGCCAGCTGGCGATGAGGTCGGTGCGCAGCAGCACCAGCAACACCAGCGCCAGCAGGCCCACCGCCAGCGCGCTGGTCTGCACCACCGTGTAGGCGGGGCGCGCGCTGATCTGCCGCGTGGCCAGCACCAGCCAGCGCGGCGCGGTGGCTTCGTTCACCACGCGGCGCAGCAGCTTCACCGCCACCCAGCTCAGGCCGGCAAAGACGAGCACGGCGCCGGCAAAGCCGCCGACGGCGATGCCGCCCAGCTTGAGGTCGCTGCTGGCGGCCAGCAGCAGGGCCGCGAAACCGGCGATGCCGACCGCCAGCACGGCCAGCGAAGCCGGCTTGAGGTTGCCGACGTCGCGGCGGATCACCCGCAGCGGCGGCACCTGCGCCAGCTGCAGCACCGGCGGCAGCCCGAAGGCGAACAGCAGGGTCAGGCCCATGCCGAGGCCGAAGGCCACCGGCCACAGGCCCGCCGCCGGCAGCGCGGTCTCCACCAGGCCGCCGAGCAGCGCGACGAAGACGAAGTGCACGCCGAAGCCCACCGCCACGCCGACCAGGCTGGCGAACACGCCGATCAGCGCGAACTCGAAGGCGTAGCTCAGGGCGATGGTGCGCTGGCTCTGGCCCAGCACGCGCAGCATCGCGCAGTCGTCCAGGTGGCGGCTGGCGAAGCCGCGCGCGGCCAGCGCCACGGCCACGGCGCTGAGCAAGGCCGCCAGCAAGGCGACCAGGTTGAGGAATTTCTCGGCCCGGTCCAGCGTCTGCCGCATCTCGGGCCGCCCGCCCTCGAGCGACTCCACGCGCACGCCGCGCACCTCGGGCTTCGCGGCTTCGGCCACCGCCCAGTCCGAAAAGCCCGCGACGGCGGCGTCCGGCCCGGCGACGGCGAAGCGGTAGCCGACCCGGCTGGCCGGCTGCACCAGCCGGGTGGCCGGCAGGTCGTCGACGTGGATCATCACGCGCGGAGCGAAATTGATGAAGCCGCTGCCGCGGTCCGGCTCCACCCGGATGATGCGCGCCACGCGCAGCTGCGCATCCCCCAGCAGCAGCGGGTCGCCGATGCGCACGCCCAGCGACTCCAGCACCGCCGCATCGACCCAGGCCTCGCCGCGCGCAGGCACCTCGCGCGTCGCCTGCCCTGGCGCTTCCGCCGTGGCGGAGGTCTGCAGGTTGCCGCGCAGCGGGTACCCGTTGGGGACTGCCTTCAATGCGACCAGCCGGGCGCCACCGCCCTGCGCCTCGGTGGCCCGCGCCATCGAGGGGAAGATCAGCGTGGTGAGGCTCTGCAACCCCGCCGCACGGGCCTGCGCGATGAAGGCGGCCGGCGTCGGCGCATCGCTCACCACGACGGCGTCGCCGCCCAGCAGCTGGCGGGCGTCGCGCGCCAGGCCGCCCTTCAGCCGGTCGGCGAAGAAGCCGACGGCGGTGAGCGCGGCCACCGCCAGCGTCACGGCGACGATCAGCAGCCGCAGCTCGCCGGCGCGCAGGTCGCGCCACAGCGTGCGCCAGCCGAGCGACCAGGCGGAAGAGGTTCGGTTCATCGAGGGCAATCCTTTCAGGGCCGGGGCGCCCGGGGCATGGCGGCGAGCCGCTTCTCCAGCTCGGCGAGCACCGGGCGCAGGCGCGCCCCCACGCTGATCTGCGGGTTGGAAAAGCCGTCCGACTTGCCGGCTTCGTCTTCGCGCTTGCGGATCAGCGGCACCGCGGCGGCGAAGGCGCGTTCGAACGAATGCATCTTGCGCAGCTGCTCGTCGAACAGCGCGCGGCCGAAGAAGGTGAGCTCGGACAAGGCGCCGCAGCCGTAGGACGTGTTGTTCGCATCGGCCGCCGTCATCACCAGCGTGCTGTCACCCGCCAGCGGCCCGACCCAGCCGCCCGAATAGCAGGCCGAGATCGCGATCACCCGGTGGCGGATCCCGGCTTCGTCCAGCGCGGCACGCAGCTCGCCGGGACTGATGGTGTCCACCTGCAGCGGCGGGTTGGATGCGGCCAGCTGGAAGTCCTGCGCGCCATGGGACGTCATGTAGACCACCAGCAGGTCGCGCTCGCGGTCCATGCGCTTCGCCACCGCGGCGATGGCGCGCCGCAGGTTCAGCGGCGTGGCCCATGGCAGGGTCTCGGCGGTGTCCATGTGGTTCACCAGCTGCAGCACGCGGCCCTGCGCGTCGAAGCGCTGCGCCAGCACGCCGGCCACCATGGCGCTCTCGCGGCGGAACACGTCCTCCTCGCCATAGGGCGCGAAGACGATGCCGTAGACGTCCGTCACGCCGGGCCGCTCGGGCGCCACCTGTTCCAGCGCGCGCTGCAGCACCACCTGCTGGGTCTCGATGGTTTCCTGCGAGAGCACCAGCGCCGGCGCCGGCTCCGGCGCCTGCGCGAGGGGCAGCCACGGGCGGTCCGTGAACTGCCAGGCGGTGACGCCGAAGATCAGGAACAGGCCGGCGAACAGCCCCGCGAGCCCGCGCGCAGGCACGCCGAACGCGGACGCCAGGCGCAACGCGATGGCCAGGGTCCATGCCCACAGTGCCACGTAGGCCGACCAGGCGAACGCGCCGGAGTCGGCCAGCAGGCCGGGCAGCAGGTCCCTGGCATTCAGCACGCCGAGCAGCTGCGACACCACCCCGGGCAGCAGCGAGGCCACCAGCCACAGCGCGAACCAGCTGGCCAGCCCGGCGGGCCGCCCGGGCTCGGCTTGCGGCCGCGGCAACAACGCCCACACCAGGAACAGCACGCCCGAGACCGTCCACCAGGTGCCGAGCCACGCGCGCAGGTTGAACCGGGCCGGCCCCTCCACCTCCAGCCGCCCCAGGGCCAGTTCCACCGTGACGGCGAGCAGGGCCAGCAGGAACAGCTCGCGCGCCCGCGGCACGTGGCCGGCCACGCGCGGACGCAGCAGCACGGAAGCCCGCAGCCCTTCGCGCAGCCAGGCACCCAGGCCGATCGTGTCGTTCATGTCGGGATCATGCCAGCGGCCTCAGGACGCCGAGCGCAGCCGCTGGCCGGCCAGTTCGGGCTGCAGCGCCAGCCGCTGCGGGGCCGTGTAGCAAATGAAGTGCCGCCCGGTCGCCCGGCCCACGGTGCACAGGCCCACCCGCTCGGCGATCTCGTAGCCCATCTGCGTGGTGCCGCTGCGCGAGACGACGATGGCCACGCCCATCTGCGCCGCCTTGATCACCATTTCGCTGGTCAGGCGCCCCGTCGTGTAGAACACCAGCGGCCGCTCGGGCGTGGCCACGACCGGCTGCTCCGCCTCGCGCAGCCACATCCAGCCGGCGATGGTGTCCACCGCGTTGTGGCGGCCGACGTCCTCGATGAACAGCAGCATCTCCTCGCCCTGGAACAGCGCGCAGCCATGCACGGAGCCGGCCGACTTGTATGTGCTCTCCTGCAGCCGGATCGCGTTGACGATGCCGTACAACTGCGCCTGCGCCAGCCGCGCCTCGGGCAGCCGCAGGCTGTCCACTTCCTCCATCAGGCCGCCGAACACGCTGCCCTGGCCGCAACCGGTGGTGACGACGCGCTTGGCCGTGCGCTCCTCGATGCGCTCGATGCCCTTGCGCGTCTTCACGGCGGCGCTGGCCACCTCCCAGTCGACGGTGACGGACTCGACTTCCCCGAGCGACGTCACCAGCCGCTGGTTGCGCAGGTAGCCCAGCACCAGCCACTCGGGCCTGGCGCCCAGCGTCATCAGGGTGACCAGCTCGCGCTTGTCCACGTACACGGTCAGCGGCCGCTCGGCGGGGATCGAGATGGTCTCCGTCTCGCCGTGCTGGTTGACGATGGAAACATCGCGCGTCAGCGGCGCGCGGGCTTCGGTGAGCCGGGGGCGGGTCATCCCCAGAGGCTAACGCAAATGAGAAGGCCAGCCGGAGAGGCTGGCCTTGGAGGGCGGGAAACGCCGCGGGATTACTTCTTCGGCGTGGGCGTCGGCGCGCCGGTCGCCGCCGGGGCGGGCGAGGCCACGCTGGGCTTGGACGGCGTCATCTCGGCCGCGTTGGGGCGAACGCTGGGAGCACTGGCCGCCGTGGCGGTGGGCGAGTGCGCCCCGGACGCTTCCAGCGGCTTCTGGGCCGGGGGCGCATAGGCGAAAGCGCCCGGGTCGGCGCAGGGCGGAATGGCCATCGGCGCGGCCGCGGTGGTGACCGCCGCAACGGGGGTGCCGCCGCCTTGCGAGGCGGTTGCCGCGGTGGTCGTTGGCGCCGCAGCAGCGGCTGCGGCGGGCGCGGCGGCCGGGGCGGCGTTGGCCGCGGGGGCGCCCGGCGTCGCCGGCGCCGCGATGGCGGGACGGGCCGGGTGGTTGGCCTTGTAGCGCGCGGCCACGCGGTCCTGCGCCTTGCACAGCAGGTAGGCGTCGACCTTGGCTTGCCAGGCCGTCCTGGCGGCGGCTTCGGCGGCCTTGGCCTTGGCGGCCTCGTCCAGCACCGGCGGCGGGATCTTGGCGAAGACGGTCACGGAGACGGCCAGGGCGGCCGCGGTGAGCATGAAGCGTTTCATCGGGTTCCTCTCTTCAGGCGGGTCGCGCGCGGTCGGCCGTGTCGTCCACGATCACCAGCGGCTTGCTGCGCTGCGCCGGGATCTTGCCGGCCTTGATGTCTTCGTACCAGTAGGCATGGTGCTCGCGCGCCCATTCCTCGTCGACATGGCCCTCGCGCATGGCGCGGTACGCGCCGCGCATGCCGATGGTGCCGATGTAGATGTGCCCGATGAACACCGCCATCATCAGCACCGCGGCGATGGCGTGGATCATGTGCGCCTGCTGCATGGTCACGCGCTCGTACAGCAGCCCCGGCAGCAGCTTGTCCAGCACCAGGCCCGAGCCGATGACGATGGTGCCGAGCAGGAACACGCCGAACCAGAACACGCCCTTTTCGCCGGCATTGAAGCGGTGCGACGGCACTTCGGGGCCCTTGCCCATCAGGCCGCCCAGCTTCAGCAGCCAGCGCAGGTCGCCGCGCTGCGGGAAGTTGTCGCGCAGGAAGGTGATGAAGATGATCACCAGCGAGACGACGAACAGCGGTCCGACGAAGTTGTGCAGGTTCTTCAGCAGGTAGGTGAAGTAGCCGAACAGCGTCTGGCCTATCACCGGCAGCAGGAAGAACTTGCCGAACGCCATGATGATCCCCGAGATCGCGAGGATCACGAAGGCGATGGCGTTGGACCAGTGCGCGGCGCGCTCGAAGGGCGTGAAGCGCTCGATGCGGCGCCCGCCGCCCCGGCCGTCGGCATGGCCCAGCGGTCCCTTGGCGAAGTAGAAGATGCCGATCGCGACGGCCACGATCAGCAGCAGCGAGCCGCCGTACGGGATGATCCAGTGGTTGCGCACCTGGCGCCAGGCCTCGCCGGCCGTGACGAAGCGCGTCCCGGGGTACTGCACCGGTCCCTGGATCAGCACGCCGGCTTCGGGATCCTGGCTCTGCGGCAGGCTGCTGTAGCCTTCGACGCCGCGGAACACCTGGCGCCACATGGGCGCGTTGTTGCCCGGCTGGACGGCGTTGCGCTGGCCGTTGGTCTGGTCCATGTAGCCGGGTTCGGACGACGCGTCGCGCTTCACCTCGGGCTTCACGTCGAAGATGTTCTGGCCCTGGATGCCGCCACCGGCGCCGCCAGCGGGACCCGGCACCGGGTCGTCGGGCAGGGTCGGCTTGCCGGTCGGCGTGGCAGTGGTGGACGCGCCGCCCGCGGGAGCGGACGTGGTGGACTGCGCCAGCGCGAGGCCGGCGGCGCCGAAGGTCAGCGCCGCGGCGGCGACGAGCTCAAGGAACCTTCGCATATTCGTTCTGTCCTTGCACGGTACGGACCTTCAGTTGCTGTTCCCAGCTGTTGCGGTCGCCCGGCTTCCAGCCGCCCGAGACATAGGGTCGGTTGGTGCCCTGGAACAGCTGGCCGTCGCTCTTGATGCCTTCGGCCGTCTGGTCACGTTCGGCGCAGCCGGCGAGCGCCAGCGCGCCCAGGGTGAGGATCAGTGCGGACTTGATCACGACTTGGCTCCCTGCGGCTGGCCAGCCTGCTTGGAACCGTAGGCGGTGCCCCAGCCCCACACTTCGGCGCCCTTGCCGCGCTTGAGCACGCGGTTGCGGAAGATGTCCGCGACCACGTCGCCGTCGCCGGCGAGCAGCGCCTTGGTCGAGCACATCTCGGCGCAGGCGGGCAGCTTGCCTTCGGCCAGCCGGTTGCGGCCGTACTTCTCGAACTCCGCCTGCGAGCCGTTGGCCTCGGGGCCGCCGGCGCAGAAGGTGCACTTGTCCATCTTGCCGCGCACGCCGAAGGTGCCGGCCGCGGGGAACTGCGGCGCGCCGAACGGGCAGGCGTAGCTGCAGTAGCCGCAGCCGATGCAGGTGTCCTTGTCGTGCAGCACCACGCCCTCTTCCGTGCGGTAGAAGGTGTTGGTCGGGCAGACCGCCATGCAGGGCGCGTCGGAGCAGTGCATGCAGGCCACCGAGATCGACTTCTCGCCGGGCATGCCGTCGTTGAGTGTCACCACGCGGCGGCGGTTCACGCCCCAGGGGACCTCGTGCTCGTTCTTGCAGGCCGTGACGCAGCTGTTGCATTCGATGCAACGCTCCGAGTCACAGATGAATTTCATTCTTGCCATCTCTGTGCTCCTTACGCCACGCGTTCAATGTTGCAGATCGTCGTCTTGGTCTCTTGCATCATGGTGACGCTGTCGTACCCGTAGGTGGTGGCGGTGTTGACCGCCTCGCCGCGCACCACCGGCGCCGCGCCGTTGGGGTAGTAGGCGAGCATGTCCGCGCCCTGCCAGCGGCCGGAGAAGTGGAACGGCATCCACACCGTGTCCTCGCCGACGCGCTCGGTCACCAGCGCCTGCACGTTCAGCTGCGCGCCGGTGGGCGAGCGCAGCCAGACGCGGTCGCCGTTCTTGATCTGCCGCGCGGCCGCCGTCTTCGGGTTGATCTCGACGAAGGCTTCCTGCTGCAATTCCGCCAGCCAGGGGTTGGAGCGCGTCTCCTCGCCGCCGCCCTCGTATTCGACCAGCCGGCCGGAAGAGAGGATCAGCGGGAACTTCTCGTGCACCTTGTCCTGGATGTTCTTCTGCTGCAGCGTCTTGAACAGGGTGGGCGCGCGCCAGAAGGCCTTCTTGTCCTCGTGCGTCGGGTACTTGGCCACCAGGTCGGGCCGCGTGCTGTAGATCGGCTCGCGGTGCTGCGGGATCGGGTCCGGGAAGTTCCACACCACCGCCCGCGCCTTGGCGTTGCCGAAGGGGTGGATGCCGTGGTTCTTCATGGCCACGCGGATCAGGCCGCCGGAGTTGTCGGTCTTCCAGTTCTTGCCCTGGGCGGCCGCCTGCTCGGTGGGCGTGAGTTCTTCCCACCAGCCCAGCTTCTTGATCAGCAGGTGGTCGACTTCCGGGTAGCCGGTGGTGATCTCGGAGCCCAGCGAGTGCGAGCCGTCCTCGGCCAGCAGGTTGATGCCGTCCTTCTCGACGCCGAAGTTCGCGCGGAAGTTGCCGCCGCCGTCCATGACGTGCTTGCTGGTGTCGTACAGGTTGGGCGAGCCGGGGTGCTTGAGCTCGGGCGTGCCGAAGCACGGCCAGGGCAGGCCGAAGTAGTCGCCCTGGATGTCGTAGCCCGTCTCCCTGTCCTTGACGCTGGTCTTGGCCTTGAGCGTCTTGACGTCGAAGTGGCCCATGAGGCGCATGTGCGCCTTCAGCCGCTCCGGGCTCTGGCCGGTGTAGCCGATCGTCCAGACCGACTTGTTGACCTCGCGCAGGATGTCCTCGGGCACCGGCTCGTCCAGGCCCTTGACCTTCTGCATCTTGAAGTTCTTGACCAGTTCCTTGCCGAAGCCGAGCTTGTCGGCCAGCTGGTACATGATCATGTGGTCGCTGCGGCTTTCCCACAGCGGCTCGATCACCATCTCGCGCCACTGGATCGAACGGTTCGAGGCCGTGGCGGAGCCGCTGGTCTCGAACTGGGTCGCCGCCGGCAGCAGGTAGACCGCGCGGTTCGGGTTCAGGTCCTTCGGGTCGCCCGGCATCGCCGCCATGGCGGCCGTGGCGGAGGGGTACGGGTCCACCACCACCAGCAGGTCCAGCTTGTCCATGGCCCGCTTCATCTCCAGGCCGCGGGACTGCGAGTTGGGCGCGTGGCCCCAGTAGAAGACGCCGCGCAGGTTGGGGTCCTGGTCGAGCATCTCGTTCTTCTCGAGCACGCCGTCGATCCAGCGGGACACCGTCATGCCCGGCTTGGTCATCATGCCGGGATTCTGGAACCGGCCCTTGAGCCATTCGTAGTCGACGCCCCAGGCGGTGGCGAAGTGCTTCCAGGAACCGTCGGCGATGCCGTAGTAGCCGGGCAGCGAGTCGGGGTTGGGGCCGATGTCGGTGGCGCCCTGCACGTTGTCGTGGCCGCGGAAGATGTTCGCGCCGCCGCCGGCCACGCCCACGTTGCCCAGCGCCAGCTGCACGATGCAGGAAGCGCGGACCATCGCGTTGCCGATGGAGTGCTGCGTCTGGCCCATGCACCACACGATGGTGGAGGGGCGGTTCATGGCCATGGTCTGCGCGGCCTTGAAGACCTCGGCTTCCGGCACGCCGCAGGCCTCGAACACCTTGTCCGGCGTCCACTTGGCCAGCACGTCCTCGCGCACCTTGTCCATGCCGTAGACGCGGTCGGCGATGTACTTCTTGTCTTCCCAGCCGTTCTTGAAGATGTGGTACAGGATGCCGAACAGCAGCGGGATGTCGCCGCCGGAGCGGAATCGGATGTACTGGTCCGCCTTGGCGGCCGTGCGCGTGAAGCGCGGGTCGCACACGATCATCTTGGTGCCGGTTTCCTTGGCGTGCAGCATGTGCAGCATGGAGACCGGGTGCGCCTCGGCGGCGTTCGAACCGATATACAGGGCAGCCTTGCTGTTCTGCATGTCGTTGTACGAGTTCGTCATGGCGCCGTAGCCCCATGTGTTCGCGACGCCGGCGACCGTGGTGGAGTGGCAGATGCGGGCCTGGTGGTCGCAGTTGTTGCTGCCCCACATGCTGACGAACTTGCGCATCAGGTACGCCTGCTCGTTCGAATGCTTGGACGAGCCGATCCAGAACACCGACTCCGGCCCGCTGGCCTTGCGCAGGTCGTTCAGGCGGGCCGCGATCTCGGTCAGCGCCGTGTCCCAGCTGATGCGCTCGTACTTGCCGTTCACCAGCTTCATCGGGTAGCGCAGGCGGAATTCGCCGTGGCCGTGCTCGCGGATCGCCGCGCCCTTGGCGCAGTGCGCGCCCAGGTTGATGGGCGAGTCGAACACCGGCTCCTGCCGCACCCACACGCCGTTCTCGACCACCGCGTCGATGGCGCAGCCCACCGAGCAGTGCGTGCAGACCGTGCGCTTGACCTCGATGCGGCCTTCGCCGATGGCCGGGCCCTTGCCCTCTGCCGCCCTGGCCTTCTTGACCAGCATCAGGGACGACGCGGCGATGCCGACGCCGACCCCCAGGCCGGAGCGGCGCAGGAACGCGCGACGGTCCATGGTGGGAAGCGCGGACGACAACCCGCGCTGCAGGGAATGGACGAAAGGCGAACGTGCGTTGGCCTGGGCGGCCCCCGACTTCTTCGTGAGCAACATGGAGTCTCTCCCGCTGTTAGACGAGGGTGGTCTTGTAGTAACGCTTGACGTGTTCCGACAGGTGATAGCCGCCGCCGTTTTCAGGCGCGGGCTTCTTCTCCGTGACGGGGGCCTCGGCGGGCCCGGTGGTGGGAAGGGTCGCCACCACGGCGGTGGCGGCGCCGGCTGCGGCGGCCCCCCAGATGAAGCCCCGGCGCGACGCCTTGGGCTGCTGGCTTTCAGACATGATCGTCTCCTGAAGCTGGCTCTTGTGAACTACTGTTCATACTGTAGTGGACGAGATAGTGCGCAGCAATCGTTAGCATGCGAAAACGCCTAGGGAAAACGCCAACGTGCAAGGAACGCGACAGCAATGCGTCGCAGATTGCGACACTGCGCGGCGAATCCTTAAGGCCTAGGGAATGAAGCGCGCGCTCACGACATCATGTCGAAGCCTTGCGCTTCGACGCTGATGAAGGCGCGGGTGAAGCCCGCGAGCGCGGCATAGAACCGCGCCTTCGGATGCGCGCTTATTGCATCGCACAACGCATTCGCCCACGGCAGCAGGTGCGTGGCGAAGAACTCGGACTGGCGCGTGAGGTTGGCCACCGCCACGTCGTCGCCGGCGATCAGGTAGCGCATCACCTCGCAGACGTAGGCGATGTGGTCCTCGGTCTCCGGCATCGTCTCGTCGCGCGCCAGTCCCAGGCCGGCCAGCGTTTCCCGCAGCCGTGCCAGGGGCTTTTCGTTCAGGAACCCGCTCATGTAGTGCGAGCCGAACAGGTACACCTCCGGCTTGCCGACGCCGCCGAACAGCGCGTCGTACTCGCCGGCGATGGCCGCCTGGTCGAACTCGCGCGCCGCGCCCACCAGCGCTCGCCACGGCTCCTCCAGGTAGGCCCCCTGCGCCGGGGCTTCGGTCGCCGCCACGCGCAAGGCCGACAGCAGCTCGGCCGGCGGCGGCGCGTAATAGAGCTGGGCCAGCAGCCCGTAGATCTCCGCCCGCGCAGTTTCCTCGTCCAGTGCGCTGGTGGTCGGCAGCGGTTCGCTCATAGGTCGTTGATGCGCGATTCGTTGGGATTGGTGTGCAGGTCGATCACGCGGCAGTCGCCGCACATCTTCAGGCGCTCCAGCGCCTCGCCCTGGAACATCGAATGGCCGGACAGCTTGGTGAGCATGGTCTCGATGGCCTTGAGCGTGCCGAAAGGCTTGCCGCAGCGGATGCAGCCGTAGGGCTTGGCTTCGTTGAGCACGCGCGACTGCTTGCGCTCGGGGGTGAGCAGCAGGCGCGGCTGCAGCGCGATGGCCTGCTCGGGGCAGGTGGTGGCGCAAAGCCCACACTGCACGCAGTTCTTCTCGACGAAACGCAGCTGCGGCGCGGTCTGGTTGTCCTGCAGGGCGCTCGACGGGCAGGCGCCGACGCAGCTCATGCAAAGCGTGCACTTGTCCTTGTCGACCGTGATGCCGCCGAACAGCGCGCCGGGCTTCAGGGCGATCACTTCCGGCTGCTTCGCCGCGTGCTCCACCAGGTGGTCCAGCGCCAGGTCGACCGTCGTGCGCTTCTCCGCCGACACGTTGAAGCGGGCCCGCGCCTTCGGCGTGGCGCCGCGCCGGCGGGCGACGAGCTGCAGGTGCTGGTCCAGGTCCGCGGCGTCGCGCGAGCGCACCAGGCTGAAGTGGCTGCCTTCGTAGCCCAGGCCTTCCAGCACCGCCTGCGCCACCTGCATCTGGCTTTCCAGCGCGTCCAGGTACTGGGGCGCTTCCTCCTTCGTGGCGAGCACCGCGACGTGCGCCGCGCCCTGGGCGATGGCCGACAGCCACAGGTCGATGCCGACGCTGGCGACGTGCCACACGGCCAGCGGGATCACGTTGGCCGGCACGCCCTGGGTGGCCCCGATGCGGGCGCCGCGGCCGACGTCCTCGACCATCTGCAGGCCGAGCTCCTGGCTGTGGAGCAGCAGCACCGGCGCGCTGCCGCCGGCCTGCTCGTACGTCGTGAGCATGGTGCGGATCTTCAGCCCCTGCTCGCCGGCGCGGGGATAGGCATAGGCCATCGCGCCGGTGGGGCAGACGGTGGTGCAGGCGCCGCAGCCGACGCACAGGCTGGGGTTGACCTTGACCTGCTGGCGCGACTTCTCGCTGGAGATCGCCTCGGCGGAGCAGACCTCGATGCAGGCGTTGCAGCCGACCTTCTCGTTGCGGCTGTGGGCGCACAGCTTCTGCTTGTAGGTGAAGAACTTCGGCTTTTCGAACTCGCCGACCAGGTCGCGCAGCTTCAGCACCGTGTCCAGCGCCTTGGCTCCCGTCGCTTCCTCGGGCTTGAGGTGGAAGTAGCCTTGCGGCGGCGCGTGCTGCAGGAAGGCGGGCTGCTGCCGCAGGTCCAGCACCAGGTCGAAGGTTTCCGCGTGCGGCACCGGCTCGCGGGTGAAGTCGATCGCCCCGGCGACGTCGCAGGCCTTCACGCAGGAGCGGTGGCTCTTGCAGGCCAGCAGGTTCACCTGGTAGTCCAGGCCGATGGCCTGCTCCGGGCAGGCGGCCACGCAGGCGTTGCAGCGCGTGCACAGGTCCAGGTCGATCGGGTTGTCCTGCGCCCATTCCAGCGAGAAGGCGCCGAGCCAGCCGGAAAGCTTGACGATGCGGCCGCCGACGATGGGAAAACGACGCTCCTGCGCGCCGCTGCCGCCGCGCGAGAAGATGGTGATGTCCAGGGCATCGCCGGCCACCGCCGCGAAACGCTCGGCCTCTTCCAGCGGGCCGATCACCAGCAGGCGGCCAGCGCTCTTGTAGGTGACGGTGGGAACGGGTTCCGGCTCCGGCAGCTTGGCCGAGGCCAGCAGGGCGGCCAGCTTGGGCATCGCGCTGCGGGCGTCGCGGCTCCAGCCACCGGTCTCGCGGATGTTGACGAAGCGGATGGGGGAGATGGCGCCTTCGGTCTGCTGCCCCAGCTCGCCGAACAGGCGCTTTTCCTGGGTGCAGGCCACCACCACGTCGTCGCCGCTCTTCACCGCCTGCTGGAACGCGCCGGCTTCGCGGCGGCACAGCGTGGAGTGCAGCGTCAGGTTTTCATCGAGAGCCCGCCCCAGGGCCTTCGGGTCCAGGGGCATCGTCTTGTTGCAGTCGCAAATCAGGGTCGGCATGGTCTTCGGCCGGCGGTAATGCTTGCGCGGTCCGGGTGCTGGACTGTGCCACGGTTTCGTCCGGGGGCGCATCAGCGCCTTCCCTCACCGAAGGGGCTTTGTCGGGTTCCCCGGCCTTTTCGCCGTCCTTGTCTTCCTTCTCCTCGAAGAGGTTCAGGAATTTGGAGCTGGCGAGCTGGCGCAGCCACTCCGGCGGCATCGGGTCGGGCTTGCCGTAGTCGTCGATGTAGGTGTCCAGGCCATCCATCACGTTGAAGTGGGGATCGGCCCACAGCTTCTTCATCGCGGCGTTACGCACCTCGGGGGCGACGTCCGGCTGGACGTAGCGGCCGAAGTCGGACGCCGGCGTGAGGGATTCGGCGTCGGCGAGGGTGGGGGGCGGGGGTTGGGTTTCAGCTTGCGGCTGCCCCTCTTGAACACTCCCTCCCCCTCCGGGGGAGGGTTGGGGTGGGGGCACGACCGGCACTGCCTTCGCCACCGGCTCCGCCGGCACCTCCTGCCCCTGCCTGACCGCTTCCTTGCGCTTGGCCCAGCGGCCCAGGAATCCGTCAGCCATGGCCTTCGCCTCCGCCGCCGTACTTCTTGACCGTGGTCACCGACGCCGGCTGGCCGAAACGATCGGACAGCGTCTTGAAGCTCTCCGGCCGCTTGCGCTTTTTCTTCTGCTCGGGCTCGTAATGTTCCTCGGCGAACACCGCCATCCATTCGACGATGTGGGCAGGCGCCGGGACGTTCTCCACCGTCTCCTGCGCATCCAGCCAGCGGCCGGCTTCGTTGTAGCTCAGGGTCACGATCAGCGGCCGCGGGATCGGCTCCGCCGCGACACTCGGCTCGTCTTCCATGCGCCACAGGACGAACCAGGCCGGCGCGGGCGTGGTGACGTTCAGGTAGTAGCCCTCGGCTTCGTCGCGGAACAGTTCCGCGCGAAAACCGGGGTGCAGCCAGCGCTCGCCGTCCTCGCCCTTGTAAAGCAGCCTGGGCTCGGCGCCGAAGGACTCCTCCTGCGGCACCACCTCGGACAGCTCCCAGCGCCAGGGCTGCCAGTGGCTGGAGGTGGGGACCTTGCGCATGATCACGGCGACGTCGACCGCGGGACGGGTTGTCATGGAGACGATTGTGCAGCAGCGCAACACGGGCCGAGCTCAGCGCGTCCACCTACATACATCGCGCTGGCTCAAGCGCACTCTAGCGCCATGACCACCTACCCCAGCACCGCTCCCGTCCTCGCACCGAGGCGCGCGGGCCTCGCCCGGCACTCCATCGCCCGGGCCGTGCTCGCGGTGGGTGGCGCCTTCTGCGTGGCGGCAGCCGGCCTCGCCCTGTGGCCCGAGGAAGCGTCAGCCGCGGCGCCGGTGTCCGCGGCGCTGCTGCAGGAGCCCGCGGTGGCCCCGGTGCGCACGCGCTGCGACACCTGCGGCGTGATCGAGACCATCCGGCACAGCGAAGCGAAGGACGGCAGCGCCGCCTTCTACGAATTCAACGTGCGCCTGCCGGACGGATCGCTGCGCCAGAGCCGCGACCGCCAGGCCGGGACCTGGCAGGTGGGCGACGGCATGCAGCTGCTGGGCGGCGACCGCACCTGGAGCGCCCACTAAAGGCGCACCGAAAGACGATCAGGTGTTCTTGGACACCGAGATCGTCGGGAACTTCGACGAGAAATCCCTGGCCTTGGAGGCGATCTTGATCGCCACCTGCCGCGCCACGCTGCGGTAGATGTTGGCGGCTTCGCTGTCCGGGTCCGCCACCACCGTCGGCTTGCCGCTGTCCGCCTGCTGGCGGATGTGCATGGCCAGCGGCAGGGCGCCGAGGTAGTCGATGCCCTTTTCGTCCGCATAGCGCTTGCCGCCACCCTCGCCGAAGATGTGCTCGGCATGGCCGCAGTTGCTGCACACGTGCACCGCCATGTTCTCGATCACGCCCAGGATCGGCACGCCCACCTTCTCGAACATCGTGACGGCCTTGCGCGCATCGATCAGCGCGATGTCCTGCGGCGTGGTGACGATCACCGCGCCCGTCATCGGCACGCGCTGCGACAGCGTCAGCTGGATGTCGCCGGTGCCCGGCGGCATGTCGACGATCAGGTAATCGAGATCCGCCCAGTTGGTCTGGCGCAGCAGCTGCTCCAGCGCCTGGGTGGCCATGGGGCCGCGCCAGATCATGGCTTCGTCCTGGTTCACCAGGAAGCCGATGGACATGACCTGGATGCCGTGGTTCTCCAGCGGCTCCATGGTCTGGCCGTCGTCGCTCTCCGGCCGGCGGTCGATGCCCAGCATCATCGGCTGGCTGGGGCCGTAGATGTCGGCGTCGAGGATGCCGACCTTCGCGCCCTCGGCGGCCAGCGCCAGGGCCAGGTTGGCGGCGGTGGTGCTCTTGCCCACGCCGCCCTTGCCCGAGGCGACGGCGATGATGTTCTTGACGTTGGGCATCAGCTGCACGCCGCGCTGCACGGCGTGGGCGGTGACCTTGGTCGTGATGTTCACCGACACGTTCTCGACGCCTGGCACCGACTTGGCGGCGGCCACCAGCGCCTTGCGCATGGCCGGCACCTGGGTCTTGGCCGGGTAGCCCAGTTCGACGTCGAAGGAAACCTCCCCGCCCTCGACCTGGAGGTTCTTGACGGACTTGGTGCTGACGAAATCCTTGCCCGTGTTGGGGTCGGTCACGCCCGCCAAAGCGGCGAGCAGCTGTTCCTGGGTGGCCATGAAGCTTGTCTCTCTCTAGTTCCGGCAAGTGTAGCACCACCGCCCTGCCGTACGCCAACGGCAAGTTCCACATCGGCCACATCATGGAATACATCCAGGCCGACATCTGGGTGCGGCACCAGCGCATGCAGGGCAGCATGGTGCACTTCGTCGGCGCCGACGACGCGCACGGGGCGCCGATCATGATCGCCGCCGAGAAGGCCGGCAAGACGCCGCAGGCCTTCGTGGGCGAGATCGCGGCCGGCCGCAAGGAATACCTCGACGGCTTCCACATCCGCTTCGACAACTGGCACTCCACCGACAGCCCGGAGAACACCGAGCTGGCGCAGCAGATCTACCGCGACCTCAAGGCCAACGGCCTCATCGCCAGCAAGACCATCGAGCAGTTCTTCGACCCGGCCAAGCAGATGTTCCTGCCCGACCGCTTCATCAAGGGCGAATGCCCGAACTGCCACGCGAAGGACCAGTACGGCGACAACTGCGAGGTTTGCAGCAAGGTCTATTCGCCCACCGACCTGATCAATCCGTATTCGGCGCTGTCGGGCGCCAAGCCGGAGCTGAAAAGCTCCGAGCATTTCTTCTTCAAGCTGTCCGACCCGCGCAGCATGGACTTCCTGAAGAAGTGGACCGCCAGCGGCACGGTGCAGCCCGAGGTGCTGAACAAGATCAGCGAATGGCTGGTGCCGGACGCGGACGGCAAGACCGCGCTGGGCGACTGGGACATCAGCCGCGACGCGCCCTACTTCGGCATCGAGATTCCCGATGCGCCGGGCAAGTACTTCTACGTCTGGCTCGACGCGCCGGTCGGCTACCTCGCCTCGCTCAAGAACTACTTCGACAAGGGCGGCGCCAGGGCGGCAGGCGAGCCCCGCTCGTACCAGGAATTCATCGCCGACCCGGCGACCGAGCAGTACCACTTCATCGGCAAGGACATCATCACGTTCCACACGCTGTTCTGGCCGGCGATGCTGTACTTCAGCGGCCGCAAGACGCCCAACGCCATCTTCGTGCACGGCTTCCTGACCGTGAACAACGGCGAGAAGATGAGCAAGAGCCGCGGCACCGGCCTGGACCCGCTCAAGTACCTGTCGCTCGGCATGAACCCCGAGTGGCTGCGCTACTACCTGGCCGCCAAGCTCAATGGCCGCAACGAGGACATCGACTTCAACGCCGAGGACTTCATGGCGCGGGTCAACAGCGACCTCGTGGGCAAGTACGTCAACATCGCCAGCCGCGCCGTCAAGTTCGTTCCGGGCGGCAAGCTGGTGGCGGCGCAGCCCCTGGCCCCGATCGATCCGCAGGGCCTGGTGCAGGCCGTGCGCGGCCTGTACGAGTCGCGCGACTACGCCCGGGCGCTGCGCGAGGTCATGGCCGTGGCGGACCAGGTCAACACGGCCTTCGATGCGGCGGCGCCCTGGAAGCTGGCCAAGGAAGGCAAGGGCGACGAAGCCGCCGCCGTCGGCAGCTGGTGCCTGCAGATGTTCCGCCTGCTCACGGCCTGCCTGCGGCCCGTCCTGCCGGCGCTCGCCGCGCAGGCGGAGGCCTTCCTGCAGTGCGATCCGCTGGACTGGACCAACGCGGCGCAGCCGCTGCCGGCCGGGCACGTGGTCGGAAGCTACAAGCACTTGATGCAGCGGGTGGAGGAGAAGCAGCTGGATGCGTTGTTTGCGGTGGCGGCTGAGGACGGGACTGGCGCAGGAGCGCCCCCACCCCAACCCTCCCCCAAAGGGGGAGGGAGTGAAGAGATGCCCGGGGGAGAGGCGGTGGGGGAGAGCATCAGCATTGATGATTTCCTGAAAGTCGACATGCGCATCGCCCGGATCGTCGAGTGCAAGGCCGTCGAAGGATCGACCAAGCTGCTGCAGCTGTCGCTGGACGTGGGTGAAGGTCGCCTGCGCAACGTGTTCTCGGGTATCGCCTCCGCCTACAAGCCGGAAGACCTGGTCGGCAAGTTCACCGTGGTCGTCGCCAACCTCGCGCCGCGCAAGATGAAGTTCGGCGTCAGCGAAGGCATGGTGCTGTCCGCCAGCCACGCCGACGGCAAGGCGCAGCCGGGGATCTACGTGCTCAGCGCCTGGCCCGGCGCGCAGCCGGGGATGCGGGTTCGCTGACGGCGGCCTGCTGCTCGACCCAGGCGGAGAACAGGTCCACCGCCGGATGCGCGGCCAGCGCCCGGCGGCGGCACAGGTAGTAGCCGCGGCCCGTCGACGCGATGCCGGGCACCGGCAGCACCAGCCGGCCCGACGCGAGGTCGGCTTCCACCATGCACTTCTGCACCACGGCCACACCCATGCCGGCGCGCGCCGCCTCGATCAGGTTGATCGCCAGGTCGAAGCCGGTGCCGCGCCAGCGTTCGGGCAAGGGGATGCCGGCCGCCTGCGTCCACAGCGTCCAGTTGTCGCGGTAGGAGGAGTGGTACAGCAGCGGCTTGTCGAGCAATTGCTCCGGCCGGCGCAGGCCCTTGGCCACCCCCGGCGTGCACACCGCCACGATGTCGCGTCCCACGAGGTACTTCGCCGCCACCTGCCGCGGCCATTGCTGCCGGGCGCCGTGCTTGAGCACGATCCACAGGTCCACGTCCTCGCGCAGGTAATCGTCGTCGCGGGTGTACTGGCGGAACTCGATCTCCACCTCGGGATGCAGCGCGCGGAAATCTTCCAGCCGCGGCAGCAGCCACAACGTGCCGAGGCTGGGCACCACCGAGAGGCGCAGCCGCATGCGCTCGGAAGTGCGGCGCAGGTCCAGCGCCGCATCTTCCAGGGCGGCGACGTGCTTCTCGGTGCGGCGGCGCAGCTCGGTGCCGGTGGGGGTGAGTCGCACGCCGGCGCCCGAGCGCTCCACGACGTCGACGCCGAGCTGCTCCTCGAGCCTTTGCACGGCCCGGCTGACCGCCGCCTGCGTGACGTGCAGCGCGTCGGCCGCCTTGCGGAAGCTGCCGGTGCGGGCCACCGCCAGGAAGGCGTGCAGCTCCACCAGCGAAGGACTGCGGATGGCCATGCGGCCGATTACATCATGTCATCACCCGCGGCGAAAAAGTCGTTTGTGCGGCGACCGGCGCCCCCCTAACCTGCACGCCATGAACACCCGCCACTTCCTGAAGGCCGTCGCCTGCGCCGCGGCCCTCGCCGCCGCCGGCATCGCGTCCGCCCAGTCGCCCTATCCCAGCCAGACGATCAAGCTGATCGTCCCGTTCGCGCCGGGAGGCTCCACCGACATCGCCGCCCGCCTGATCGCCGAATACGGCGGCCGCGAGCTCGGCCAGCCGATCGTGGTGGAGAACAAGGGCGGCGCCGGCGGTTCGCTCGGCATGGAATTCGTCGCCAAGTCCAGGGCCGACGGCTACACGCTGGGCATGGCCACCGTCAGCACGCATGGCGCGAACCCCGCGGTGTACGGCAGCAAGCTGAAGTACGACCCGGTGAAGGACTTCCTGCCCATCACCAACGTGGCCACCACGCCCAGCGTGTTCGCGGTGAACCCGAACAAGGTGTCGGCCAGGACCATGAAGGACTTCGTGGCGCAGGCCAAGGCCGCGCCCGAGAAGTTCAGCTTCGGCACGCCCGGCACCGGCTCGCTGGGCCACGCCAACATCGAGCACTTCATGGCGCTGGCGCAGATCAAGCTGCTGCACGTGCCGTACAAGGGCGGCGGCCAGGCGATGAACGACGCGCTCGCCGGCCAGGTGGACGCCATCACCGACAACCTGCCCTCCGCGCTGCCGCACATCAAGGGCGGCAAGCTGCGCGCGCTGGCCGTGCTGTCCGAAAAGCGTTCGCCCGCGCTGCCCGACGTGCCGACCTACGGTGAACTCGGCTTCCCCCAGATGGGCGGCGGCGGCTGGTTCGGCGTGGTGGCTCCCGCGGGCACGCCGCCCGAGGTGGTGGCGAAGCTGAACGCGGCCTTCCACAAGGCGATGAAGAACCCCGAGTTCATCAAGAAGATCGACGAGCTGGGCGCGACCCTCATCCCCACCACCCCGGCCGAATTCGGCAAGCAGATCCAGCAGGCCATGGACCGCTACCAGCGCGTCTCGCAGATGGCCAACATCAAGGTCGACTGAGCGTGGCGCCTTTCACCCTGCTGCCGCCGGCGGCGGCAGCGGTGCCGCTGGTGTGCGACTCCCCGCACAGCGGCACCTTCTACCCGGACGACTACCGCCACGCCGTGCCGCGCGCGCTGCTGCGGCGCGGCGAGGACACGCACGTGGAGGCGCTGTGGCAGGCGGTGCCCGCGGTCGGCGGCACGCTGCTGCACGCCCACTTCCCGCGCACCTACATCGACGCCAACCGCAACATCGACGACCTCGACGCCGCGCTGCTGGCCGAGCCCTGGCCCGAGCCGCTGGCGCCCAGCGAGAAGAGCCGCCTGGGCTTCGGGCTGGTCTGGCGCAACATCCGCGCCGGCGTGCCGATCTACGACCGCCCGCTGACGGTGGCCGAAGTCCGCAACCGCATCGACACCTGGTACCGGCCGTACCACGCGGCGCTGTCGGACGCGATCGAGGACAACGCGCGCCGCTTCGGCGGTGTCTGGCACCTGAACCTGCATTCGATGCCGAACGACGCGTACGAGCGGCTGCAGATCGCGAGCCCCCATCCGCTAGCGGACTTCGTCCTGGGCGACCGCGACGGCACCACCTGCGAGCCGGGCTTCGTGGACCTGGTGGAGCGCGAACTCCGCGCGTGCGGCTACTCCGTGGCGCGCAACGACCCGTACAAGGGCGTGCAGCTGATCGCGCGCATCGGCCAGCCGGCGCGCAACCGCCACAGCCTGCAGGTCGAGATCCGCCGGCCGCTGTACATGGACGAGGCCACGCGCGAGCGCAACGACGGTTTCGCGCGCGTGCAGCAGGACCTCACCGCCTTGCTGCAAACGCTGTCAGCGTATGTAAAGGCCCGCTCCGCCTGAGGCCGCTGCGGTAAGCTGCCGGCATGCAGTACCTCATCCGCGCGGCCCTCGTGGCCACGGTCGCGTCCGCCCTGGGCGGCTGCGCCGTCATCACCGTGACCGGCGCCGCCGTCGGCTTGGCCGCGACGGCCGGCTCGCTGGCCGTCGATGCCGCCGTGGGCACCGTCAAGATCACCGGCAAGGCGGTCGGCGTGGCGGCCGACGTGGTGCTGCCTTCGGGCAGTTCCGACAAATAACTCGGCAGGCGTACACTGCCGGGCATGCAGGTCATCCTGCCCCTCTCGCGCCGCAGGCGCTTCATCACCCGGCTGCACCACTGCGGCCCTCCGGCAGCGAACCGAACCACCGTTCCGTTCGACTACCGGAGTCCTGATTGAAACTTCCCTTCCTCTTCCGTCCGCGCCTGCTGGACGACCTGCGCGGCTACGACCGCACCCGCTTCACCCGGGACCTCGGCGCCGGCGTCACGGTCGGCATCGTCGCCCTGCCGCTGGCGATGGCCTTCGCCATCGCCTCCGGGCTCAAGCCGGAAGCGGGCCTGTGGACCGCCATCATCGCGGGCCTGCTCATCTCCGTCTTCGGCGGCTCCAGCGTGCAGATCGGCGGGCCGGCCGGCGCCTTCATCGTCATCGTCTACGGCATCCTGGAGCGCTACGGGCTGGCCAACCTGATGATCGCCACGGCCTGCGCCGGGGTGCTGCTGTTCGTGATGGGGAGGCTGCGGCTCGGGCGGCTGGTGCGCTACGTGCCGGTGAGCATCGTGATCGGCTTCACCAACGGCATCGCGGTGCTGATCGCCGCGTCGCAGGTGAAGGACTGGCTGGGGCTGGCCATCCCCAAGATGCCGGCCGACTTCTTCACCCAGTTGAAGACCATCGCCGCCCATATCGACAGCTTCAATCCCTTCGCCTTCGTGCTGGGCGCCACCTGCGTGCTGGGCCTGTTCGTGTGGCCGCGCCTGTGGCACGCGCGGTCGCCGGTGCGGGCGGCCATGGACATCCCCGGCATCCGCCAGGCCAGCGAGGTCGGCGCGCGCCTGCCCGGCCCCGTGGTGGCGCTCGTCACCCTGACCCTGGCGGCTTGGTACTTCGCGCTGCCGGTGGAAACCATCGGCAGCCGCTTCGGCAGCATCCCCAGCGGCTTGCCGGCCTTCGTGCTGCCGGAATTCAGCTGGGAGACCGTGAAGCTGCTGGTGACGCCCACGCTGACCATCGCTCTGCTGGGCGCCGTCGAGTCCCTGCTGTGCGCGCGGGTGGCGGACCAGCTCTCGACCGCGCCGCGGCACGACCCGAACCAGGAGCTGATGGCGCAGGGCATCGCCAATTTCGTGGTGCCCTTCTTCGGCGGCATGCCGGCCACCGGCACCATCGCCCGCACCGTCACCAACATCCGCGCCGGCGGCACGTCGCCGGTGGCGGGCATCGTGCACGCCGGCACGCTGGCCCTGGTGGTGCTGCTCGCGGCGCCGCTGGCGCTGCTGGTGCCGCTGTCGGTGCTGGCGGGCATCCTGCTGTTCGTCGCCTGGAACATGGGCGAGTGGCGGGAGTTCGCCCACCTGCGCCGCTACAGCACGCACTACCGGGTGCTGATGCTCGGCACCTTCGTGCTCACCGTGGTGTTCGACCTCACCGTGGCCGTGCAGGTGGGGCTGGTGGCGGCCTGCGTGCTGTTCATCCAGAAGATGGGATCGCTGTTCAGCGTGGAGCGGGTCGTCAACGACAGCGGGCTTCTGCGCTACAAGCTGTACGGCTCGCTGTTCTTCGGCGCCACCGCCAAGATCGACCCGGTGGTGCAGGCCGTCGAAACCGGCCCGGAGCGGCCGGACGTGGTGCTGGACGCGCTGCACCTGGTGCACCTGGACACCTCCGGGCTGGACGCCCTGCGCCAGCTGCACAAGGCGGTGCAGCTGCGCCAGGGCACGCTGCACATCGAGAACCTGCAGCAGCAGCCGCGGGAGGTCATCGAGCGCGGGGGACTGGTGAAGGAGCTGGAGGGCTAGCCCCCACCCCCTGCCCTCCCCCGGAGGGGGAGGGAGCAAGACGTAAAATGGCTCATGGCCAGTTTCCTCCAACGCATCTTCCGGCGCCCCGACTACCAGTCCGACGTCACCCAGTTCATCGAGCAGCTGCGCACCGAGCGGCCCGAACTGGAGGCGCAGCAGCGTGCCGGCCGGGCGATCTGGTGGGACAAGAACCTGGACCGCGAGGCCATCGCCGAGTGGCAGGAAGCGCGCGTGCCGCAGAAGGCGTACGTGTACGGCGACGACCCGCGCCAGCGCCGCTGAAGCGGCCTGCGCCATGGACAGCACGAGCGAAACGGTCCTGCCCGACCCGCCGGCCGACGAGGTGACCGGCATGCCGGGCGTGATCGACCAGGTGGCGCTGGCGCGCCTGTACGGCGAACCGCTGTTCGCCATGCCGCACGACCTGTACATCCCGCCGGACGCGCTGGAGATCTTCCTCGAGGCCTTCGAGGGCCCGCTCGACCTGCTGCTGTACCTGATCCGCAAGCAGAACTTCAACATCCTCGACATCCCCATGGCGGCGGTGACCCGCCAGTACCTGACGTACGTCGACGAGATCCGCGAGCGCAACCTGGAACTGGCCGCCGAATACCTGCTGATGGCGGCGATGCTGATCGAGATCAAGTCGCGCATGCTGCTGCCGCCCAAGAAAACGGCGGAAGGCGAGGAGGCCGAGGATCCGCGCGCCGAGCTGGTGCGCCGCCTGCTCGAATACGAGCAGATGAAGGCCGCGGCCTTCCGCATCAACGAGATGCCGCAGCTGGGGCGCGACGTGCTGCGCGCGCAGGTCTACATCGAGCAGTCGCTGCAGCCCCGCTTCCCCGACGTGCACGTGGCCGACCTGCAGGAAGCCTGGCGCGACATCCTGCGGCGCGCCAAGCTGATCCAGCACCACAAGATCACCCGCGAGGAGCTCTCCGTGCGCGAGCACATGAGCACCATCCTCAAGCACCTGCAGGGCCGCAAGTTCGTGGAGTTCGAGCACCTGTTCGACCCGGCCAAGGGCGTGCCGGTGCTCATCGTCACCTTCATCGCGATGCTGGAGCTCGCCAAGGAAACGCTGATCGAGCTGACGCAGGCGGAAGCCTACGCTCCCATCTACGTGCGCCTGTCCTACCAACCCGCATAAAGAAATGACTCCCCCCCGAAGCGGCCTGCGGCCGCCTCCCCCCCAAGGGGGCGCCCCCAGCGGCCCGGCAAAGCCGGTTCCGCGGCGGCACTGGAGGGGTCCCGACTTCTGGAGGCATCTTGAGCGTTCTTGACTTCGACGTCCTCATCGTGGGCAGCGGCCTGGCCGGCCTGTCCGCGGCTTTGCACCTCGCGCCGACCCACCGCGTCGCCATCCTGACCAAGCGGATGCTGGGCGACGGTTCCAGCGGCTGGGCGCAGGGCGGCATCGCGGCGGTGATGGACAAGGACGACAGCTTCCAGGCCCACGTGGACGACACGCTGGTGGCCGGCGCCGGCCTGTCCGATCCCGCCGCGACCCGCTTCGTGGTCGAACACGCGCCGGAGAGCATCGCCTGGCTGCAAAGCCTGGGCGTGCCCTTCACCGAGGACGACGGCCACCTGCACCTCACGCGGGAGGGCGGCCACAGCGCGCGCCGCATCGTGCACGTGACGGACGCCACCGGCGCCGCCGTGCAGCAGACGCTGATCCGGCGCGTCAAGCAGGAGCCCAACATCACGCTGCTGGAACACCACATGCTGGTGGACCTGATCATCGCGTCGAAGCTGGGCCACGAGGCGGAGCGCTGCCTCGGGCTGTACGCGCTGGACGAGACCACCGACGAGGTGCTCACCTTCCGCGCGCCGCACACCATCCTGGCCACCGGCGGCGCCGGCAAGGTCTACCTGTACACGACCAATCCCGACACCTCCACCGGCGACGGCATCGCGGTGGCGTGGCGCGCGGGCTGCCGGGTGACGAACATGGAGTTCATCCAGTTCCACCCCACCTGCCTGTATCACCCGCACGTCAAGAACTTCCTGATCTCCGAAGCGGTGCGCGGCGAAGGCGGGCAACTCAAGCTGCCCGACGGCACGCGCTTCATGCCCAACCACGACCCGCGGCTGGAACTGGCGCCGCGCGACGTGGTGGCGCGCGCGATCGACTTCGAGATGAAGAAGCACGGGCTGGACTGCGTGCTGCTGGACATCTCGCACCAGCCGCCGGAGTTCGTGAAGGAGCACTTCCCGAACATCCACGCCCGCTGCCTGGATCTCGGCATCGACATCACGCGCGAGCCCATCCCGGTGGTGCCGGCGGCGCACTACACCTGCGGCGGCATCCACACCGACCTGTCCGGCCGCACCGACCTGCCGGGCCTGCATGCGATCGGCGAGACCGCGTACACCGGCCTGCACGGCGCCAACCGGCTGGCGAGCAATTCGCTGGTGGAGTGCATGGTGTTCGCCCGCTCCGCCGCCAACGACATCCTGGCCACGCAGCTTGCGCTGCCGCCCGCCGTGCCGCCCTGGGACGACAGCCGGGTGACCGACCCCGACGAAACGGTGGTCATCTCGCACAACTGGGACGAGCTGCGCCGCTTCATGTGGGACTACGTGGGCATCGTGCGCACCAACAAGCGGCTGGACCGCGCGGCGCACCGCATCAAGCTGCTGCAGGAAGAGATCCAGGAGTTCTACAGCGCCTTCCACGTCACGCGCGACCTGCTGGAGCTGCGCAACCTGGTGACGGTGGCGGAGCTGATCGTGCGCTCGGCGCAGGCGCGGCACGAAAGCCGCGGCCTGCATTTCAGCCGCGACTACCCGCAGATGGCTGAGGTGGCGGTGCCGACGACGCTGGTGCCCTGACGCAGGGGCTCAGCGCTCCATCGCGCCGTACACCATGTTCCGCAGGATGGAGCGGTACGGCACGCGCTGCTTCGGCGACTGCATCATGAAGACCACGAACATGTTGTTCTTCGGGTCGACCCACATGTAGGTGCCGCCGGCGCCGCCCCAGTTGTATTCGCCGGCCGCGGCCAGGTAGGGCGCCTCGCCGGTGACCTTGCGCACCGCGAATCCCAGGCCGAAGCCATAGCCCGCGCCGGGCAGGTACAGCGGCGTGGTCGCGACGGCGGTGCCCAGGTGGTCCGAGGTCATGTACTCCACCGTCTTCGGGCTCAGGTACCGCCGCCCATCCAGGGTGCCGCCGTTGGCCATCATCAGCAGGAAGCGGGAATAGTCGTCGGCGGTGGACACGAGCCCGCCGCCGCCCGATTCGAACTTGCGCACCACGCGCGGGTCGTTGAAGGCCGCGCCGGCGCCGATGGAGCGGTCGTCCGCCAGCGGCTCGGCGATGCGCGCCTGCCGCGCCGGCTCGGGGACGTAGAAGCTGGTGTCCTTCATCCCGAGCGGGGTGAACAGGCGGGCGCGCAGCAGCGACTCCAGGCTCTGGCCGGACGCGACTTCGAGCACGCGGCCGAGCACGTCGGTGGAGTAGCTGTAGTCCCAGGTGCTGCCCGGCTGGTAGTGCAGCGGCAGCGTCGCGAGCTTCTCAACGAAGTCGGCGGTGTTGAGGTCGTCGGCGCCGACGCGGGCGTCCAGGTACGCCTTCTTCACCAGCGAGTTGCCGAAGAAGCCGTAAGTGAGCCCGGAGGTGTGCCGCAGCAGGTCCTGCACCGTCATCTGCCGGCGCATCGGGACGAGCTCCAGGCTGACCGCACCCGACGCGTCCGTCTTCTCGATGCCCACCTTCAGGTTGGCGAACGAAGGGATGTAGCGCGAAACCGGCGCCTCCAGCAGCAGCTTGCCCTCCTCCACCATCATCATCGCGGCCACCGAGACGATGGGCTTGGTCATGGAGTAGATGCGGAAGATGCTGTCGCGTCCCATCGGCCGCGGCGAGGCCGGGTCCTGCTGCCCCACCGACCGCCCATAGGCCACGCGGCCGTTGCGCACCACCATCACCACGGCCCCGGGAATTCGCTTCGCAGCCACCTCGCTTTCCAGCCACTGGCCGACGCGGTCGAGGCGTTCGGCGGAGAACCCCAGTTCCTCCGGGCGCGCGGAGGCAAGAGGCTGCGCCCACGGCGCGGAAGCGGCGGCCATCAGGGTGGCGGCGAACAGCCAGGCGCGCAGGCCGCGCGCGGATCGGGTCGGATGCATGGCGGGTCTCCTTTGGCGAGGACGCTGTTATCGTAGCGGACGAAAGGACCGCCGCATGCGCCGCCGCCTGACCACCCTGCTGCTCTTCGCCGCCGCCCTGGCGCCCTGCGCGGTGTCGGCGATGGAGTTCCGGCAAGCCGGCGACACGCTGGTGATGTCGGGGCCGGTGGACGACCAGGACCTGGTGCGGCTGCGCAACCACCTCGCCGTGCACCGCCCCACCCTCGTCGTGCTGCACGAAAGCCCCGGCGGCGACCTGTGGAACGGCTACCAGGTGGGCAACCGCATCCGCGAGGAGAACCTGCCGACGGCGGTGTCCGGCAAGTGCGAGTCGGCGTGCGCGCTGATCTTCCTCAGCGGCTCCGAGCGCTCCTTCACCGACGGCCGGCCCGTCGCCACCACCATGGTGGGACTGCACGGGGCGCATACCGTCGACGGCAAGCAGCGGCTGACGGAGCTGTCGCCGCGCATGGCGTACATGATCCGCACCATGACGGGCCGCAAGTACCCGGACGACCTGCTGCGGCGCACCGTGTATCCCCGCCATGCCGAGGACATGGTGTATGCCTTCCACCCCGCGCGCTATGCCGCCACCGCCGCTGGCCGCGGCATCGTCGAATGCCTGAAGCAGCCGGACGTGAGTTTCAAGTGCGCGATGCTCGACGGGCTGGATGCGCTGGGGATCGGGGTGATCACGAAGGCGGAGATCCTGGAGCTGCCGCCCGAAGTGAAGGCGGTTCTCCCGTAGGCTGGTGTTGGCGCGATCCTTGTAGGCTGGTGGTGACGTCAGGAACCCCAGCTTTCGGCCGGTGATCGCTGGGGTTCGGCTTCGCGCTCACCGCCAGCCTACGATGGCGACCGCCAGGGAGCGCGCCTCAAGCCGCCCCGATATTCGGCACCAGCGCCCCCGCCGGCTGGCCGGCCTTCAGGGCCGCGGTGAACGCCAGCATCCGGTCGATCGGCACCTTCGCGCGTTCGCCGAGCGCCGGGTCGATGAACACCTCGTTGGCGCCCGTCTCCAGCACGTGCGCCAGCCCGGCCAGGCCGTTCATGGCCATCCACGGGCAATGCGCGCAGCTCTTGCAGGTGGCGCTGTTGCCGGCGGTGGGCGCCTCGATGAACACCTTGCCGGGGTTCAGGGTGCGCAGCTTGTGCATCATGCCGTTGTCGGTGGCGACGATGAATTCGCGGGCGTCCATCTCGCTGGCCGCCTTCAGGATGGCGGAGGTGGAGCCCACCGCGTCCGCCAGCGCCACCACGTCGGCCGGCGACTCGGGATGCACCAGCACCTTGGCCAGCGGATACTGCTTCTTCAGGTCCTCCAGCTCGAAGGCCTTGAACTCGTCGTGCACGATGCACGAGCCGTTCCAGAACACCATGTCGGCGCCGGTCTCGCGCTGGATGTAGCCGCCCAGGTGCTTGTCGGGCGCCCACAGGATCTTGTGGCCCTTGGCCTTGAGCGCGCCCACGATGTCCAGCGCGCAGCTGGAGGTGACCAGCCAGTCCGAGCGCGCCTTCACCGCCGCGCTGGTGTTGGCGTAGACGACGACGGTGCGGTCCGGGTGCTGGTTGCAGAAGGCGTCGAACTCGTCGGCCGGGCAGCCCAGGTCCAGCGAGCAGGTCGCGTCCAGGTCGGGCATCAGGATGCGCTTCTCGGGCGACAGGATCTTGGCCGTCTCGCCCATGAACTTGACGCCGGACACCACCAGCGTCTGCGCCGCATGGTCGCGGCCGAAGCGCGCCATCTCCAGCGAGTCGCTGACGATGCCGCCGGTTTCCTCGGCCAGGTCCTGCAGGTCCGGGTGCACGTAGTAGTGCGACACCATGACGGCGTTGCGTTCCTTCAGCAAACGCTTGATCTTGTCCTTCAGCGCCGCCCGTTCGGCCGGCGCCGGCTCCGGCGGGATGCGGGCCCAGGCGAACTTGGTGTCGCAGGTGTTGCCCGGCAACGGGTGCTCGTACTCGACTTCCTTGATGGGGATCACAGCGCTCATTCGATATCCTTCAGCCGCATGGAGAAGTCCGTGGCCTTGACGTCCTTGGTCAGGCCCCCGATGGAGATGCGGTCCACGCCGGTTTCCGCAAGGGCGCGCAGCCGCTCCAGCGTGACGCCGCCGGAGATCTCCAGGATGGCGCGGCCGGCGTTGATGCGAACGGCCTCGCGCAGGGTCTCCATGTCCATGTTGTCCAGCAAGACCATCTTCGCGCCGGCATCGAGCGCTTCGCGCAGCTGGGCCAGCGTTTCCACTTCGATCTCGATGAAGGACGCGCCGGCAGCGACGCGCTGCGCGGCCTGCAGCACCGGCGTCACGCCGCCGGCCGCGGCGATGTGGTTTTCCTTGATGAGGACCGCGTCGTACAGGCCGATGCGGTGGTTGACGCCGCCGCCGGTGCGCACCGCGTACTTCTGCGCCAGCCGCAGGCCCGGCAGGGTCTTGCGGGTGTCGACGATCTTCGCGCGGGTTCCGCGCACCGCTTCCACGTAGGTCGCGGTCTTGGTCGCGACGCCGCTGAGCAGTTGCAGGAAGTTGAGCATCGTGCGTTCGGCCGTCAGCAGCCCGCGGGCCGTGCCGTCCACCTGCAGCACCACCTGGTCGGCCGCGCAGCGCTGGCCTTCGCCCACCAGCCACTCGATGCGGGCGCCGGGCTCCACCTGCTGCAAGGCGGCCTCCACCCAGGGCCCGCCGCAGATCACCGCCGCTTCGCGCGCCAGCACCCGCGCCCGGGCCCGCCGCGACGGATCCACCAGGCCGGCGGTCAGGTCGCCGGTCGCCACGTCCTCGGCCAGGGCGCGCGCCGCGTCGGCCTGGGCCAGGTCCGCGATCGCCCGCGGGGAAAAGTCGAACACCGTCATGCGGCAAGCATAGCGGCTGCACGGCGGCACGGGTTCCGCCAGGGACATCCCGGCGCTACAGTGGCCGGATCGAAAGGAAGCCCATGGACATCGACGCCCTGCAAAAGCGCCTGCAACCCCTGTTCCCCGGCCTCATGGGCGTGCAACTCACGGAGCTGGCGGCGGACCGGGTGGTCGCCACCCTGCGGGTGCGCCCCGACCTGTGCACCGCGGGCGGCATCCTCCACGGCGGCGCCCACATGGCGTTCGCCGACACGCTCGGCGCCATCGGCACGCTGCTCAACCTGCCGGAAGGCAAGCGCACGACGACCACGGACTCCAGCACCAAGTTCATCGGCGGCGCGAAGGTGGACACGGTGGTCACCGGCGAAAGCGTGGCGCTGCACCGCGGCCGCACGACCATGGTGTGGCAGACCAGCATCCGCAACGGCGAGGGCAAGCTCTGCTCCGTCGTGACGCAGACGCAGCTGGTGCTGGACTGAGCCGCTGCCGCGGCCCGGCGCTCACGCCACCGCGTGGTGCCGCGTCTCGATGCAGAAAGCGGCGATCAGGCCGAGCGCCACCAGCGTCACCAGCGCCGTCACGACGGCCGCCGATCCCAGCGAAGGCACCATGCCCAGCAACGTGAGCCCCTGCGACAGCGGCCCGCCCAGCTTGGTGCAGGCGGCTATCCAGCCCACGGCACGGCCCCGCGTCGCCACCGGATAGCTTTCCGCCGCATACGGCAGCAGCATGGCGAGGATGGCGTTGCTGCCCACCACCAGCAACGCCACGCACGCCAGCCAGACGAAGGCACTGGAATCCCCGGCCTGCGCGTAGATGACACCGCCCAGCCCCAGGGCGGTGAAGACCAGCGCGCCCAGCATCGACGCCTTGCTGCGCCAGCGCCCGTACAGCCAGGCGGCGATCAGCACGGTCGGCAGCGCGATCAGCGCCGATGCGGCCAGCAAGGTGCCCGTCCACGTGACGCTGTGTCCCAGGGACACCATGTGCGCGGGCAGCCAGAGCAGCACGCCGAAGTTGATCAGCCCGTAGGCCAGGCCGCAGACGCTCAGGGCGATCGTCATCGGCAGCAGCGCGCGCGGCACGCTGGCCGGCAGCGTGGGAGCGGTCGCGGCCGCCGCGTCCTCCCGCAGCACGCTGCCGAAGCGCGCGAGCGTCTTCCGGGCCTCTTCGCGCCGGCCGATGCGCAGCAGGAAGCGCGGCGACTCGGGGATCAGCACGCTCAGTGCGATGAGGGCCAGGCCCGTCGGCAGGTTCAGGAACCAGAGGGCGCGCCAGCTCAGGATCGGCTCCAGCCAGGCGGCCGCGAGGCTTGCCGCCAGGTAGCCGCCGACGGAGCCGAGCCCGCCCACCAGCACCAGCACCCAGCCGCGATGCCGCGCCGGCATGGTTTCCGCCAGCAGGGCGTAGGTGACGGGCAGCATGCCGCCCGCCGCAGCCCCCATCAGGAAGCACATGCCGATGTTCCAGGCGAACGACGGCATGGCGCCGCAGATCGTGGTGCCGACGAACATCACCGACGACAACAGGATGGAGGAGCGGCGGCCGAAGATGTCGGCCAGCACGCCCCAGACGATGGAGCCCACCACCGTGCCGCACAGCGCCGCGAACGGAAGCCATGCCACCGTGAGCGTGTCGAGGTCGTACTCCGCGCGCATGCCGGGCAGCACGAAGCCCAGGCTGGCCGGCTTCATCACGTCGATGACCAGCGCGCCGGTCAGCACCAGCATCAGCTTGTAATGGGCGCGGCCCAGCCGCGGCTGGTCGGGCACGGCGACGTCGATGCGGGGGGCCTTCAGGTGGCTCGTCGGCAGCAGGCCCCAGCCGGCGAGGACGGTCCCGACCAGGATGGCCGCCATGCCCCAGAGCATGGGCGCGTCCATCTCCATGTCGGCCAGGTGGAAGCCGTTGCCGCGTCCCATCCAGTACATGGGCAGGTGCAGCAGCACCCCGGCCGTCACGGCGGCGCAGCCGAGGACGAAGGCGACCAGGTGGCGCCGGTCCCTCAGTCCGGGAAAGGCGCCGTCGCCGGCGGGGCCGCCCAGCGTTGCCTCGGCGAGACGTGCAGAGTCCACGTGATGATTTCCTGTCGAGTAACCCGCGATCTTGGCATAGACGACGCGCGCGCCGGCGCCGACATGGGCTGGCGCGGGGCGCTGACGCCTGCCCCGTTTGCGGCACGCGACAATGCGGGCATGGATACGACCATGAAAGAGCCCACCCGGGCCGAGGTGGATGCGCTGCCCGGGGCGACGGTGATCGAGTTCGGCACCGGCTGGTGCGGCTGGTGCCGGGGCGCGCAGCCCCTGATCGCGGGCGCGCTGGCAGGACAAGCCGGCGTGCGGCACCTGAAGGTGGAAGACGGCGCGGGCCGCCCGCTCGGGCGCAGCTATCGCGTGAAGCTGTGGCCGACGCTGGTGTTCCTGAAGGACGGCCAGGAAGTCGCGCGCGTCACCCGGCCGTCGAGCCAGGCGGAGTTGACCGAAGCCCTTGCGAAGATCACGTGACGCATGCCGGGGTGCGGCGTCGCCGCAACCCGGCCTACGATTCGGACGCCGGACTTCGCGCAAGGAGACCCGTAGGTCGGGTTTCGCGAAGCGAACCCCGACACCGGCGGACGGACGTCACGACTCCGCCGCCGGATCCCGCCCCATCAACAACCCCACCGCCTGCCGCGGCGTGATGCGGCCATCGAGCAACTCCACCACCGCCTGCGCGATCGGCATGTCCACGCCGAGCCGGCGCGCCCGCTCCACCACGGTCCGCGCGCTGTAGACGCCTTCGGCCACGTGCCCGAGCGACTCCACCGCCTCCTGCAGGCTGCGGCCCTGCGCCAGCAGCAGGCCGACACGGCGATTGCGGCTCAGGTCGCCGGTGGCGGTGAGCACCAGGTCGCCCAGGCCCGACAGGCCCATGAACGTCTCCGCCCGGGCCCCCAATGCCATGCCCAGGCGCGTCATCTCCGCCAGTCCGCGCGTGACCAGCGCCGCCCGGGCGTTCAGCCCGAGCGCCAGGCCATCGCACAGCCCCGTCGCGATGGCCAGCACGTTCTTCACGGCTCCGCCGACTTCCACGCCGGGCACGTCCTCGTTGGCATACACGCGCATGGTGCTGCCGTGGAACGCGGCCACCAGCACATCGCGCACCACCGCCGATTCGCTGGCGGCCACCAGGGCCGTCGGCTGGCCGTTGGCGACCTCCTGCGCGAAGCTCGGCCCGCTGAGTACGCCCGCCAGCAGCTGTGGCGCGACCTCGGCGCGGATCTCGTGCCCCAGCAGCCCGTAAGGCTGGGTCACCGGCGCCTCGAAGCCCTTGCAAAGCCAGGCGACCGGTTGCCGGCACGCGCCCAGGGCGGTGAGCATGCCGCGCAGGGCGGCCATGGGCGTGGCGATGATCACCAGCGCATGGCGGCCCGCGAGCGCCTGCAGTTCGGCCGCCGGCGTGGACACCGGCGTCACGCCCGGCGGCAGGCGGAAGCCCGGAAGGTAATGCAGGTTCTCGCGTTGCGACGCGAGCGCGGCGGCCTGCGCGGGATCGCGCGCCCACAGCGTCACCGCGTGGCGCGGCCCCGCGCTGACCGCCAGCGCCGTCCCCCAGGCTCCCGCACCGAGCACGAGGATGTCCATGGGAGGTCGGCGCGCGGCGGCGTCAGGCCGTGGTGATGATGCCGCTGCCCTGCGGCTGCTGGGCCTGCTGCTGCTCGTACATGGCCTGGAAGTTGATCTCGGCCAGGTGCACGGGCGGGAAGCCGGCGCGCGTGATCACGTCGGACACGTTGGCCCGCAGGTAGGGGTAGACGATCTGCGGGCAGGCGATGCCCATCACGGCCTGCATCTGGTCCTGCGGCACGTTGCGGATCTCGAAGATGCCGGCCTGCTTGACCTCCACCAGGAACACGGTCCGGTCCTTGATCTTGGTGGTGACGGTGGCGGCGACGCACACCTCGTACAGGCCGTCGGCGGCCTGCTGCGCTTCCACGCCCAGCTGGATGTCGACGCTGGGCTGTTCCTGCTCCAGCAGGATGGCGGGGGAATTCGGCTGCTCCAGCGAAGCCTCCTTCATGTAGACGCGCTGGATCTGGAACACGGGGTTGTCGTTGTCGGCCATGACTGTCTTTCGATTCGAATGAGAAACGCCCGCCGGAGACGCTCCGGGCGGGCGCATCAGGCGGGTCAGGGGCGGATTATCTCAGGCGCCGGCGTTGAGCAAGGGCACCAGGCCCCCGCGGCCGTCGAGCGCGACCAGGTCGTCGCACCCGCCGACGTGGGTGTCGCCGATGAAGATCTGCGGCACCGTGCGGCGGCCGGTGATCTCCATCATCTTCATGCGGGCCTCCGGCTCCATGTCGATGCGGATCTCCTCGATCGCGTCGACGCCTTTGGACTTGAGGATCTGCTTGGCGCGGATGCAGTAGGGGCAAACGGCCGTGGTGTACATCTTGACGGGCTGCATGGTCTTGACTTTGGACTGCTTCAGGATTTTTCGACCGGCAGGTTAGCTTCTTTCCATGCCCGAAGTCCGCCACCCAGGACGACAGCCTTTTCGTACCCCAGGGTTTTCGCCTCCTTCAGGCAGCGCCCGGCACGGGCCCCGCTGGCGCACACCAGGATGAGCGGCACGGTCTTGTTCTTCACCACTTCGGGCAGGCGCTGCGCGAAGCTCGCCACCGGGATGTTGCGCGAACCCATGATGTGCCCGGCCGCGAACTCCTCGGTTTCGCCCACGTCCACCACCACGGCCTTTTCGCGGTTGATCAGCTGCACGGCATCGCCGGGCGACAGGCCCCGGGAGCGGACGCCTTGCAGGAGGCCGGGCGCGAGCAGCAGCGTGCCGGACACCAGGGCGATGAGCACCAGCGCCCAGTTGTTGATCAAAAACGGCAACGGATCCATTCCAACCTTTCTTCTCGGCCCGGACGATGCCGGGCAACCCGCGATTCTAGAGCTCTCACCAAAGCCGCTGAGCGGCTTTGGTGGTTGGTTCTGCATGTGTGAGAAGGCCCGGCGAAGCCGGATCCTTCTCACAAGGGGAACCGCGCTGCATGTTATTCCGCGCGGTTCTCGCACGGCGGGCAGCTCGAAGCTGCCCGCCTCGGGACTGCGCGGAATAACATGCAGCGCAGTCTCCCTTGCGGGCATGATCCGGCTTTGCCGGGCATGCCCGCACTGATCAGCCCTCCGAACAAATCGCCCCAGCGATTTTTCGGAGACTTTCTAGAATGCCGGGTCCTCCCCTTCATTCCCCTGCCCTTTGCCGACCATGCACAAGCTCGTCCTGATCCGCCACGGCGAATCGACCTGGAACCTGGAAAACCGCTTCACCGGCTGGACCGACGTGGACCTGACCCCGCTGGGCCTGGAACAGGCGGTGATGGCCGGACGGCTGCTCAAGGCCGAGGGCTACGACTTCGACCTCTGCTACACCAGCGTGCTCAAGCGCGCCACGCGCACGCTGTGGCACGTGCTCGACGAGATGGACCGCACCTGGCTGCCGGTGGTGCACTCCTGGCGCCTGAACGAGCGCCACTATGGCGCCCTGCAGGGCTTGAACAAGGCCGAAACCGCCAGGAAGTTCGGCGACGACCAAGTGCTCATCTGGCGCCGCAGCTACGACACGCCGCCGCCGGCGCTGGAGCCGTCCGACCCGCGCAGCGAGCGCGGCGACGTCCGCTATGCCAGGCTGCAGCCGGGCCAGGTGCCGCTGACCGAATGCCTCAAGGACACCGTGGACCGCGTGCTGCCGTTCTGGAACGAGGCGATGGCGCCTGCCATCCGGGCCGGCAAGCGGGTGCTGGTCTCGGCCCACGGCAACTCCATCCGGGCCCTGGTGAAGTACCTCGACGGCATCTCGGACCAGGATATCGTCGGCCTGAACATCCCCAACGGGATCCCGCTGGTTTACGAACTGGACGCGCAACTGAAGCCCCTGCGCCACTACTATCTGGGGGACGCCGAAGCGGCGGCCCGGGCTGCCGCGGCCGTGGCCGGCCAGGGCAAGGCCTGAGGGCCCGAAAAGCCACGCCGTGTAGGACGATTCCTGCCCGAAAGCGCGCTTTTTTCACATCGCGGGCGACAGCGATCGGGAACCCCTGATTCCGGGCGGCGTCAGAGATGTTCCTCAGGTGTATATTGAAAAGTCGACAGGACCAAGACGTTCCCATGAGCCACAAACTGAAGATTGCCGGCTGGATCTCCGTAGGTGCCCTCGCCGGAGCCCTGACCACGGTTTCACTGCAGACCGTCGCCCGTGGCTCCCTCGCGCCCCTGCCGCTGGAAGAGTTGCAGCAGCTCGCGGCGGTCTTCAGCATGGTCAAGACCGACTACGTGGAGCCCGTCGACGAGAAGAAGCTGATCACCGACGCCATCTCCGGCATGGTGGCCAGCCTCGACCCGCACTCGCAGTATTTCGACAAGAAGTCCTTCAAGGAATTCCGCGAAGGCACGTCGGGCCGCTTCGTCGGCGTCGGCATCGAGATCTCGCAGGAAGACGGCCTGGTCAAGGTGGTCTCGCCCATCGAGGGCTCGCCCGCCTTCCGCGCCGGCCTGAAGACCGGCGACCTGATCACCAAGATCGACGACACCGCCGTCAAGGGCCTGACGCTGTCGGAGGCCGTCAAGCGCATGCGCGGCGAGCCCAACACCAAGGTCAACCTCACGATCTACCGCAAGGACGAGAACCGCTCCTTCCCGGTGACCATCACCCGTGAAGAGATCAAGACCCAGTCCGTCAAGGGCAAGGTCATGGAGCCGGGCTACGGCTGGATCCGCCTGTCGCAGTTCCAGGAACGCACCGTCGACGACTTCGCCCGCAAGGTCGAGGAGCTGTACAAGCAGGAGCCCAACCTGCGCGGGCTGGTGCTGGACCTGCGCAACGACCCGGGCGGCCTGCTGGACGCGGCCGTCGCCATCTCCGCGGCCTTCCTGCCGGAGAACGTCAGCGTGGTGTCCACCAACGGCCAGCTGCCGGAAAGCAAGTTCGTCTACAAGGCCGCGCCGGAGTTCTACCAGCGCCGCGCCGGCGCCGACCCGCTGCGCCGCCTGCCGCCGCAGCTCAAGACGGTGCCGCTGGTGGTGCTGGTCAACGAAGGTTCCGCCTCCGCCTCCGAGATCGTCGCCGGCGCGCTGCAGGACCACAAGCGCGCCACCGTGCTGGGCAGCCAGACCTTCGGCAAGGGCTCCGTGCAGACGGTACGCCCGCTGGGCCCCGACACGGGCCTGAAGCTGACCACGGCGCGTTACTACACGCCCAGCGGCAAGTCGATCCAGGCCAAGGGCATCGTGCCGGACGTCATGGTGGACGAGACCGAGGAAGGCAACATCTTCTCGGTGCTGCGCACCCGGGAAGCGGACCTCGACAAGCACCTGGGCACCGGCCAGGGCCCGGAGTCCAAGGACCCGAGCCGCGAGAAGGCCCGCGAGGAGGCGCGCAAGCGCGCCGAGGAAGAGGCCAAGAAGGGCCCGAACGACCGCAAGACCCCGCCGGAGTTCGGCTCGGACAAGGACTTCCAGCTGACCCAGGCCCTGAACCACCTGAAGGGCCGCCCGGTGGCCATTTCCAAGACGCAGGTCGTGGAGAACAAGGAAGAGAAGACGAATTGACATCGCGTGCCGCGCTCGCGCGGCAAAACGATGTCATCCCCGCGCAGGCGGGGATCCAGAGAAAGCGGCCCGCGGGCCGCTTTTTTTCTGGAAGCCCTGGATTCCCGCCTCCGCGGGAATGACGAGACAATCCCTCCATGACCGACGACCAGCTGCTCCGCTACTCGCGCCACATCCTGCTGGACGAAGTGGGCGTGGAAGGGCAGCAGAAGCTGCTGGAGTCGCACGCGCTGGTCATCGGCGCGGGCGGGCTCGGGTCGCCGGTGGCGCTGTACCTCGGCACCGCGGGCGTCGGGCGCATCACGCTGGTGGACCACGACGCGGTGGACCTGACCAACCTGCAGCGGCAGATCGCCCACAACCTCGAACGCGTCGGCCGCCCCAAGGCCGAATCCGCGCGCGACGCCATCGCCGCCATCAACCCCGACGTGCTGGTGCGGCCGCTGGTGATGAAGGTGGATGCGCAGGCGCTCGACGAACTGGTGCCCGGCGCCGACGTGGTCATCGACTGCACGGACAACTTCGCCACGCGCCACCTGATCAACGCGGCCTGCGTCACGCACCGCAAGCCGCTGGTGTCCGGCGCCGCGATCCGGTTCGACGGCCAGGTCAGCGTGTTCGACACCCGAGGCGCGCAGGCGCCCTGCTACGCCTGCGTGTTCCCGCCCGACCAGGACATGGAGGAGGTGCAATGCGCCACCATGGGCGTGTTCGCGCCGCTGGTGGGCATCATCGGGACCATGCAGGCATCCGAGGCCTTGCGGCTGCTGGCGGGCGTGGGGAGTTCGCTGGCGGGCCGCCTGCAGATGCTGGACGGCCGCAACATGGAATGGAGCGAGGTGCGCGTGCAGCGCGACCCCGCCTGCCGCGTGTGCGGGCCGCGGCGCGGCTGAAAGAGCTCAGTCTTCCAGCCCGAGCAGGCTGACCACGATGGCGTCGGTCTGCGGCGCCTGCACCATCCGGATCTCCGCGCTCGCCGGCTCGCCCAGCGCAACCAATGCCGCGGCCAGCAAGGTGCCGAAGAAGACCAGCGTGGATTGAACGAGCAGTTTCATGGGGTACTTCGTTGCGGGGAGGGTCCCCGGCATGAAGTGTCCCGCACGGCCCGTTTTCTTCCCAGTCGGCACGCTGCGGGACAGCGTGTCGTCGCCCGCGACCCGTGCCGTAGGCCGATTCCTACCCGCCGTCCCCTGGGGCACTGGCACAATCCGCCCGGTCATCGAGGGGACCCGGGCGCTCCTGCGCGCCCGCACCGTGCAGCATCGTGGAACTGAGAACATTCATCGTCGAAGACAACGCGACCATCCGCGAGAACCTGATCGGCACCCTGGAGGAACTGGCATCGGTCGTGGCCCTGGGCTGGGCCGAGGGCGAGAAGGAGGCCTGCACGTGGTTCCACGAGCACCAGGGCGGGTGGGACCTCGCCATCGTGGACCTGTTCCTCAAGCAAGGCAGCGGCCTCGGCGTGCTGGAGTCGTGCCAGCAGCGGGGGCGCAACCAGCGCCTGGTGGTCCTGAGCAACTACGCCACCGAGGACATCCGCAAACGCTGCGCGCAACTCGGCGCGGACGCCGTGTTCGACAAGTCGAATGAGATCGATGCGCTGGTGGAGTACTGCCTGGCGCTGGGCGAACGTACGCCGTAGGTCGGGTTGGCCGCAGGCCACCCCGACACCTCCGGCGCCGCGTGATCAGTCGATCAGCTTGTTCTTCAACGCGTAGTACGTGAGGTCGCTGTTCGAGGAGAGGTTCATCTTCTCCATCAGGCGCGTGCGGTACGTGCTCACGGTCTTCACCGACAGCGACAGCGCCTTGGCGATGTCGCCTGCCGTTTCGCCCTTGGCGAGCTTCAGGAACACCTGGAACTCACGCTCGGACAGCTGCTCGTGCGGCGCGCCGCCCTCCTTGCGGTTGAGCTGCTGTGCCAGCAGTTCCGCCACGGCGGGAGAGATGTAGCGCCGGCCCAGCGCGATGGTGCGGATCGCGTTGACGATCTCCATCGGCTCGCATTCCTTGTTCAGGTAACCGCTGGCTCCCTGGCGGATCAGGTTCATCGCATAGTGCTCTTCCGGATAGCCGGAGAGGATCAGGATGCCGACATCCGGGGCCTTGGCCCGGATCATCCCCAACGCGTCGATGCCGCTCTGCCCCGGCATGGAAAGATCCATGACGAGCACATCCATTTCGGTCACCCGTACCAGATCGATCGCCTCGCGTCCGCTCGATGCCTCGCCCACAACCCGCAGGTCGACCTGCTCGGAAAAGAACTGTTTGAGGCCCGACCGCACGATGGCGTGGTCGTCCACAATGCCCACTTTGATCATGCTTCACCTTCCACGTCAACCGGTTTCATTGTGCCCCACTTCCGGATGGAAATGGCCTACCCTTGAGTCATGACGTGCGCGGAGTTTAATCACAACAGTGAGTCCTTAGGGTGAAACGGACGTCATCTTTCGCCTTGCCTCGTGTAGCCATAAATCTGATCCTGGCGTTCCTCGCGGCCGCCGTGCTCATCGGTATCAACGAAACCGGCTACCGGCAGTCCACCCGGGCGCTGGACCGGATCGAGGAACATACCCGCAACCGCAACGCCCTGAATCGCCTGTTGCAGCAGATCCTGGACGCCGAAACCGGATCGCGCGGCTACCTGCTCACCGGCGACCCGCGCTACCTGGAGCCCTACAACGCCGCCCTGACGGAGATCAGCAAGAACCTGGACCAGCTGCGGGGCGCCTACCCGGCCGCCGCGCCCGAAGCGGCCACCCTGGCGCAGCTCACCCTGGACGTCCAGCGCAAGCTGACGGAGATGGACCTGTCGGTGCGCATGCGCAAGGACGGCAACGAGGACGCCTGGAAGTTCGTGCTGCTCACCGACTATGGCAAGGAGCGGATGGATGCCATCCGGGGGCAGGCCGGAAAGCTCGTCGAGGGCGCGACGCAGCGCATCGACGAGGAGCAGAAGCAGGTCCGGTGGTCGCTGGAATTCCCCCGCCTGGGCATCGCCCTGGTCGCCTTCGCCGCGCTGCTCGCCTTCTATCTCTATCTGCGCCAGAGCGCCCGCCTCAAGCGCGCCGACGAGCAGCAGCAGGCGGCGCTGCAGCAGGAACGGGACCAGCTGGAAGTCCAGGTCCGGGAACGCACGGCCACGCTGGCGCAGCTGGCCACCCACCTGCAGCAGGTGCGCGAGGAGGAGCGCGGCCACCTGGCCCGCGAGCTGCACGACGAACTGGGGGCCCTGCTCACCGCCGCCAAGCTGGACGTCGCCCGGCTGAAATCCAAGCTGGGCGCGCAGGCGCCGGAAGTCGGCGAGCGGCTCCAGCACCTGACAGAAAGCCTGAACAGCGGCATCGCCCTGAAGCGCCGCATCATCGAGGACCTGCGGCCCTCCTCGCTGGCCAACCTGGGGTTGACCGCGGCGCTGGAGATCCTGGCGCGCGAGTTCTCGGAGCGCTCCGGCATCGAGGTGGCCCTGAGCCTGGAAAACGTGGAACTCGACGAGCCGCGCCAGCTCACCGTCTATCGGATCGTCCAGGAGTCGCTGACCAACGTGGGCAAGTATGCGGAGGCCAGGCAGGTGGGCATCAGCGTGCGCGACTACGCCAACCACGTCGAGGTGGAGGTGCGCGACGACGGCAAGGGCTTCGACGTCGCCCAGGTCAAGGCGTCCACCCACGGCCTGGCCGGCATGCGGCACCGCGTGGAGGCCACCGGCGGGCGCCTGTCGGTCGAGTCCCGGCCCGGCGCCGGCACCCGCATCCAGGCCGTCCTGTCCAAGCCGGCCGGGACCCCCTAGCGCCGCATTTGCCCGCCCCCGTGTCGGCGCAGTCCTACAGTGCTGCACCCGCGCCGACTACACGGGTTCACGCCCGCTCCTGATCATTGCGTCAGCCGATATGCCTAAGCTTGCCGCAGGCACGAACTGCCGCGTGCCGGGTGCGCTGACGGCAGGCGCATCCCACCCATCTCAAACGAAGAGGAACCCCCTATGAACGACCTGCACCCCCTGGACAGCACCCGCAAGCTCGCCTCCGACGCACTGGAGCGCGCCAGCAGCAGCATGAAGGACTTGCGCTCCGGCGTGCAGGGCGCCGCCAGCCGCGGCCTCGGCGCGGTGTCCGACCGGGCTTCCGCCGCCCAGCGCTATGTCGGCGAATACGCCAGCGTCGGCACCCGCTACGTGGCCGACCATCCCCTGAAGTCCGCGCTGATCGCCGCCGCCGTGGGCGCCGCGGTGGCCGGGCTGGTGCTGGCGATGCGCCATCGCCGCGACATCCAGGACAGGTACTTCTGAAAGCAGGCCCGCCATGGTGCACCCGATCTTCTCGGTGCTGATCTCCAAGCCCGAGCTGGTGCTGGAGCACGTCGCGGGCTATGCGGCACTGGTGCGCGACGAAGCGTCGTCGGCCGGCGTGCTGGTGGCCAAGCGTGCCATCGCCTGGGGCGTGACGCTCGTCGCAGCGCTGCTGTTCCTGGTGCTGGCCGGCACGGCCGTGATGCTGGGCGCCGTCAACGACCGCTTCCACTGGGCCCTGGTGCTGGTGCCGGGCATCGCGCTGGCCACGGCCATCGCCGCCTTCATGGTGGCGCGCAAGCCGCTGCCGGAGAAGGCGTTCGGCGAATTGAAGGCACAGATCGACGCCGATGCGCAGGTGCTGCGCTCCATCGGTGCGCGCTCATGAGGAAGGGCGCCATCCGATGAGCGAAGCCAGCGACAAGCTCGCACGCAGCCGCCAGGCCATCCTGGACCACGTGGCCCGGCGCCAACGCCACCACGACCCCCGCATGGAGACGGCCGACGGCTTTGCCGAACCGGGCGAGCCTCCGTACGAGGGCGACACGACGGCGGACCCCGGCAGCGGCTGGTTCGGCCACATGAAGCATGCCGTGCGCACCTGGTGGCGTTACCACCCGGCGCACCTGGTGGTGGACCTGGCCTCGCCGCTGATGCGCGAATACGCGCGGCAAAAGCCGATGCAGTTGCTGGGGATCTCCCTGGCGGCCGGCGCCGTGCTGACGTTCGCGCGGCCGTGGAAGCTGATTTCCGTGGGGACGATCATCGTCGCGCTGCTCAAGTCGGGGCAGTTGTCGCACCTGGTCACCGCCGCGATGTCGGCGGCCGACTACCGCAAGGACAGCAACCGTCCGGAATGATTCCCTCGGCAACCCGGGCAAGGTGGTGCGGCTGCCCGGCGCGCCTTTATTGAAGTACCGCACCACAGAAACGTCATCCTCTAGGGAGTTCAACATGAAGCACATCCGCGCCATCTCTTTCGCCATCCTGACCGGCGTCACCCTCGTTTCCACCGGCTGTGCCGTGGTGCGCGGCCAGACGAGCCCCGGCGCCTACGTGGACGACCGCGCAATCACCACCGCCGTGAAGGCCAAGCTGATCGAGGACAAGCGCACCGGCGGCCTGTCGATCAACGTCGACACGCTGAATGGCGCCGTGGCCCTGTCCGGCTTCGCCAAGTCGCAGAGCGAAAAGGACGCCGCCGGCCAGATCGCCTCCACCACCCGCGGTGTCCGCGAAGTGCGCAACAACCTGATCGTTCGCCCCTGATCCAGGTGAGTGACACGGGGCGGCCCTGCCGCCCGTGCGGGGCAGGCGGGCCTTGGGTGCGCCTGCCCTTTCCTTTTTCGCGTCCAGAGCAGAAGCCATGAAAACCTTCCATTGCCAATACTGCGGCCACCCGCTGTTCTTCGAGAACGTCGAATGCCTCAAGTGCAACAGCGCCCTCGCCTTCCTGCCGGACCGGCTGCAAATGGCGGCGGTGGAGGAAGTGGCGGGTGAAGAGGGCCTCTGGCGGCCGCGCAGCCGCGGCAAGAAGCAGTCCACCGCCCGCTACCGCCTGTGCGACAACCACACGAAGCAGAACGCCTGCAACTTCGCGGTGCCGGCGAGCGACCCCAATCCCCTGTGCGTGTCGTGCCGCCTCACGCGCGTGCTGCCCGACCTGACGCAGCCGGAGAACCCGGTGCGCTGGTACCGTCTGGAGGTCGCCAAGCGGCGCCTCTTCTACACACTGGGCAAGCTGGGGCTGGTGGCCACCTCGCCGCCGGACGGCACGGCCGATGGCCCGATCTTCGAATTCCTCGCCGACATGCCGGGGCAGCCGGTGATGACCGGCCACAACGACGGCCTCATCACCATCAACGTCGCCGAGGCCGACGAGCAGGAGCGTACGCGCTTGCGCGTGGCGATGCACGAGCCCTATCGCACCATCCTCGGCCACTTCCGGCACGAGTCCGGCCATTACTACTGGGACCGCCTGATCGCCGAGGGCGGCCGCACGGAGGCCTTCCGCGCCGTGTTCGGCGACGAGTCGCAGGACTACCAGCAGGCGCTGCAGGACCACTATGCGCGCGGCGGCACCGTCCCGGACTGGCAGGACAACTTCGTCAGCGAATACGCGACCGCGCATCCGTGGGAGGACTGGGCCGAGACCTGGGCCCACTACCTGCACATGGTCGACCTGCTGGAGACGGCAGCCTCGTACAACACGCGCATGAGCATCCCCGGCAGCGACGAACACGATCTCGAGGAAGTCGTGAACCCGCTGGAGACCGGCTACCCGGACTTCAACGTGTTGGTGGAGCAGTGGGTGCCGCTGACGCTGCTGGTGAACAGCCTGAACCGCAGCCTGGGGCAGGACGACGCGTACCCGTTCGCGCTGTCGGTGGGCGCGCTGCAGAAGCTGCGCTACGTGCACGACGTGATCTGCGAGACCCGCTCGCAGGTGTCCACGGAGGGCGTGCAGCCCAAGCGGGAGACGGCGGCGGCGTAAGAACACGTCATTCCCGCGCAGGCGGGAATCCAGGGCTCCCGGAAGCCCTGGATCCCCGCCTCCGCGGGGATGACGGGATCACCCCACCGTCAGCTGGTTCTCCACCGACTTCACGTCCTGGACGTTTTCGGCGATCTGGCCGACGCGATCGCGCGCGGCCGGATCGGGCGCCCGCCCATGCAAGGTGACCTGGCCATCCTGCGCGCTCACGTCGACCTGCATCGCGGCCAGGGCCGCATCGCGCTGCAGCGCCTGCCTCACCTCGGTGACGATGCGCGCGTCCACCGCCACGCCGTCCTCCGCCGCGCCGTTACCGATGCCACCCAGGATCGGCTTGGCGCCGCGGTGCTTGTCGTTCTCGGCCCACGCGCTGGCGCCTTCCATGCCCTGGCGGTTGATCTCCACGCTCGGCTGGTCCGGTTGCGGCATCTCGGTGTTCTCGACGCGGTCGCCGCAGGCGGACAGCACCAGCAGCGTGGCGAGCACGGGCACGGCCAGGGCCGCGCGATGAATCTTCTTCTGCATGAGTTACTCCCGACGTTGACTTCCAGTGGGACCACTCTAGGACCGGACGCGAATGGGTCCGGTGGGGGTGCGGAGGGAGAAGTTGTAGGAAAAGCGGCCCGGTGCGTGCCTCACCGGTCACCGGGGTTCGGCTTCGCGCTCACCCCGGCCTCCTCGGCCTCCATGTCGCGCAGGATGCGGTCCAGCCGCTGCGACAACTGCTCGGTCGACAGCTTCTCGCGAAAGCGCGCCACCATCAGCGGCAGGCTCATCGGGCTGGGGTGGCGCAGCGCGACGAACTCCACCTTCTTCTCGCGCATGGACCGCAAGGTCCCGCCCAGCCGCGAGATCTCCAGCTCCTGGCTCAGCACTTCGTTCTCGGCCTGCGACAGCAGCAGGTTGCCGGCGTCGTACTTGCGGAACACCTCGAAGAACAGCGCGCTGGAGGCCTGCAGCTGGCGCGTGCTCTTCGGCTGGCCGGGGTAGCCCTGGGAGATGAGCCCGGCGACGCGCGCGATCTCGCGGAAGCGCCGCTGCGCCAGCTCGCTGGAGTTCAGGGAGTCCAGCACGTCCTGCATCAGGTTGTCCGCGGAGAACACGCGCTGGCTGGTGACCGGTTCGGGGTCGAAAGGTTCGGCGCTCACCAGTTCGAAGCCGTAATCGTCGATCGAGATGCTGAAGGTGTTGGGGCGCTCGCGCGCCAGCCGCCAGGCGATCAGGCTCGCCAGGCCGAGGTGCACGTTCCGCCCCGCGAACGGGTACACGTACAGGTGGTGCCCTTCGCGCGAGGTGAAGGCCTCGACCAGCAGCGTGTGCGGCGTGGGGATCTTCGAAAGCCGCTGCTGCGTCTCCAGCATGGGCCGCGCGGCCTGGAGCTCGGGCCCCGCGAACTCGCCGCGCGCTGCCGCCTGCATCATCTCCAGCACGGCGTCACTGAGTTCCGTGGACAGCGCCATCTTGCTGCCCATCCAGGTGGGCACCGTGCCCTTGTGGCGGGTGGCCTTGCGCACGTACGCGGCCATGTCGCGCACGCGGACGAATTCCAGCAGCCGGCCGGCGAAGAAGAAATGGTCGCCCGGCTTCAACCGCGCGATGAAACCCTCCTCCATCGTCCCGAGCTTGCCGCCGCTGAGGTACTTCACCTGCACCGTCGCATCGCTCACGATGGTGCCCACCCCCAGCCGATGCCGCCGCGCCACGCCGGTGTCCTTGACGCGGTACACGCCGGCGTCGTCGCGCACGATGCGGTGGTACTCCGGGTAGGCGCCCAGGCTTTCCCCGCCGCGCTCGCAGAAGGCGATGGCCCAGTCGAACTCGGCGCGCGTGAGTCCGCGGTACGACCAGGCGCCCGCCACCTCCCGGTACAAGGCATCGGCCGTGAAGCCGCCGCCGAGCGCCACGCTCACGATGTGCTGCACCAGCACGTCGAGCGGCTTGGCCGGCGGGTCGCGCTTCTCGACGCGGCCGGCCTGCGCGGCCCAGCGCGCGGCGGCGGCCTCGATGATCTCCATGGTGTTGGTGGGCACCAGGGTCACCCGGCTCGGCCGCCCGGGCGCATGGCCGCTGCGGCCAGCGCGCTGCATCATGCGGGCCACGCCCTTGGCCGAGCCGACCTGCAGCACCCGTTCCACCGGCAGGAAGTCCACGCCGAGGTCGAGCGATGAGGTGGCGACCACGGCGCGCAGCGTCCCCTCCTTCAGGCCCTGCTCGACCCACTCGCGCGTCGCCTTGTCCAGCGAGCCGTGATGCAGCGCGATGTGGCCGGCCCACTCCGGCCGCGCTTCCAGCAGCAGCTGGTACCAGATCTCCGCCTGCGAGCGCACGTTGGTGAAGACCAGCGTGGTGCCGGAGCGCTCGATCTCCTCCACCACCGGCATCTGCATGCGCGCGCCGAGGTGGCCGGCCCACGAATACTTGCCGGGGTCCGGCGGAATGAGCGTGTCGATGACCAGCGTCTTGTCGATCTTGCCGCGCACCAGCTTCGGCGCCGGCATGGGGTCGGGTCCGCACAGCACCTCCATCGCCTGCTCGAGGTTGCCGAGGGTGGCGCTCAGGCCCCAGGTGACCAGGCCCTGGTGGAAGCCGCGCAGCCGCGCCACGGCCAGCTGGGCCTGCACGCCGCGCTTGCTGCCGATCAGCTCGTGCCATTCGTCGATGACGACGTACTCCACGCCTTCCAGCTCGGCGCGGGCGTGCTCGCGCGTGAGCATCAGCGTCAGCGACTCGGGCGTCGTGACCAACACGGTCGGCATCCGGCGGTCCTGCCGCGCGCGCTCGGCGCTGGGCGTGTCGCCGGTGCGCAGGCCGATGGTCCAGGTGGGCGCCAGGTCGCGCAGCGGGGCGGCCAATGCCTTGGCCGTGTCGGAGGCCAGCGCGCGCATCGGCGTCAGCCAGACCACGCGCAGGGGTTCGGCGCCGCGGCCGGGCGGGTGGCGCCGCAGCAGCGCGTCCAGCATGCCGAGCCACACCGCATAGGTCTTGCCGGAGCCGGTGGTGGCGTGCAGCATGCCGCTGCGGCCCTCGGCCACGGCCTGCCACACCTCTGCCTGGAAAGGGAAGGCCTGCCAGCCGCGGCCGGCCATCCATCCGGCCACCGCCGTGCCGACCGGGACATCGGCCTGGCGCGGGGCAGGGGCAGGGACGCGGGTGGGCACGTGCGATGATTGAAACGGGAGAACAATTGTGGCGGCAATGCCGTGGCGCAGGTGCCGCCGGACGCCAGGAGACATCCATGGACAGACGACAAATCATGCTCGCCGGGCTGCTGGCCGCGGGCACCGGCGCGGCCAGCGCGCAGGAAGGCACGACGCTGCGCATCGTCAGCGGCTATGCGCCGGGCGGCGCCACCGACAAGGTGGCCCGCATCGTCGGCGAGAAGCTGCAGGCCCGCCTGGGCATCACGGTGCTGGTGGAGAACCGCACCGGCGCCGGCGGCCGGCTGGCGGCGCAGCAGGTCAAGGCCGCACCGCCGGGGCAGCACGTGCTGATGATCGCCAATCCCGCCGTCATGGTGGTGGCGCCGCTCGTGTTCAAGGACAACGGCTACGACGCGGAGCGCGACTTCGTGCCGGTGTCCCACGTCAACAACTACGACTTCGCCGTGTCCGTGGCCGGCGCCGTGCCGGTGCGCGAGCTGTCGCACCTGGTCGCCTGGCTGCGCGCCAATCCGGACAAGGCCAACTTCGGCGTGCCGGCCACCGGCAGCCTGCCGCACTTCGTGGCGCTCATGCTGGCGGAGAAGGCCGGCGTCAAGGCGCAGGTCATCGGCTACCGCGGCTCCGCGCCCCTCATCACCGACCTCATCGGCGGGCAGGTGCCGGTGTCGGTGGACACGCTCGACACCGTGCTGCCGCAGCACGAAGGCGGCAAGCTGCGCATCCTGGCCAGCTCCGGCGCGGCGCGCGCGCCGATTTCGCCGAAGATCCCGACCTTCCAGGAGAGCGGCCTGCCGCTGGTGGCCACCGGCTGGAATGCCTTCTTCGCGCCGGCCAGCATGCCTGCCGCCACGGTGCAGCGCTACGCCGCGGCGATCACGGAAGTGATGAAGGATCCCGACACGCAACGCAAGTTCGCCGCGGCGCAGATGACCGCCGTGATCTCCACGCAGGCCCAGACGGCCGCGATGCTGAAGGCCTACCGCGCGCAATGGGCGCCGGTGGTGCAGAAGTCCGGCTACCAACCCTGAACCAGCGCGAACGATGTCCCAGCGTCCCAACATCATCTTCATCGTCGCCGACGACCTCGGTTTCGCCGACCTCGGCTGCTACGGCGGCCGCGAGGCCGAGTTCGGCGCGGTCTCCCCGCAGCTCGATGCGCTGGCCGCGCAAGGCATCCGCTTCACGCAAGGCTATTCCAACTCGCCGGTGTGTTCGCCCACCCGCTTCGCGCTGATGACGGCGCGCTACCAGTACCGCCTGCGCGGCGCCGCGGAGGAGCCGATCAACAGCAAGAGCCGCGGCAGCACCACGCTGGGCCTGCCGGCGGAGCACCCCACCATGCCCTCGCTGCTGAAGCAAGCGGGCTACCGCACGGCGCTCATCGGCAAGTGGCATCTCGGCTACCCGCCGGCCTTCGGCCCGCTGCGCTCCGGCTACGACGAATTCTTCGGCCCGATGTCCGGCGGCGTCGACTACTTCACCCATTGCAGCTCCAACGGCCAGCACGACCTGTGGTTCGGGGAGGAGGAGCGCGCCGAGGAAGGCTACCTCACCGACCTGATTTCGCACCGCGCGGTGGACTACATCGACCGCATGGCCGCGCGCGATGGCAGCGAAGGCGAAGCGCCCTTCTTCCTCAGCCTGCATTACACCGCGCCGCACTGGCCGTGGGAGACGCGCGACGACGAAGCGCTGGCGCAGGAGGTCAAGACCAACCTGTTCCACCTGCACGGCGGCAACATCCACACCTACCGCCGCATGATCCACCACATGGACGAAGGCATCGGCTGGGTGATGCAGGCGCTGCGCCGGCACGGCATGGAGCGGGACACGCTGGTGATCTTCACCAGCGACAACGGCGGCGAACGCTTCTCCGACAGCTGGCCGCTGGTGGGCGGCAAGATGGACCTCACCGAAGGCGGCATCCGGGTGCCGTGGATTGCGCACTGGCCGGCCGTCATCCCCGCCGGCCAGGTGAGCGCGCAGCATTGCATGACGATGGACTGGTCCACCACGGTCATCGAGGCCGCGGGCGCGCAGGCCGACCCGGCTTACCCGCTCGATGGCGTGTCGCTGCTGCCGGTGCTGCGGGATGCCGGCCGCACCTTCGCGCGGCCGCTGCACTGGCGCATGAACCACCGGGGCCAGCGGGCGCTGCGCGACGGCAAGTGGAAGTACCTGCGCGTGGACGGCCACGACTACCTGTTCGATCTTTCGGCGGACGAACGCGAACGCGCCAACCTGGCCGGCCGCGACCCCGCGCGGCTGGCCGCGCTGCGCGACGCCTGGGAGAGCTGGAACCAGACCATGCCCCCGATCCCCGAGGATGCGACGGTGAGCCTCGGCTACTCCGTGAAGGACATGCCGCAGCGTTAAGCTCGCCGGATGTCCAAGCTGTCCCGCTGGTTGCCCTTCCTGCGCTGGCCGCGCCCCGACGCGGGGCTGCTGCGCGGCGAAACCGTCGCCGCGATCACGGTGGCGGTGGTGATGATCCCGCAGTCGGTGGCGTACGCGAGCCTGGCCGGCATGCCGCTGGTGACCGGCCTGTACGCCGCCTTCCTGCCGATGCTGCTGTCCGTGCTGTTCAGCGCATCGACGCGCCTGTCCACCGGGCCGTCGGCCCTGAGCAGCGTGCTGGTGGGCGCGTCGCTCGCGGGCATGGCGGTGCCGGCCAGCGCGAACTGGGTGGCACTGGCCGTCTGGCTGGCCCTGCTCGCCGGCCTGCTGCAGTTCGTGGTCGGCCTGACCCGCTCGGCATGGGTCCTGAACCTGGTGAGTTCGCCGGTGCTGGCCGGGTTCACCCAGGCCTCGGCGCTGCTGATCATGGCGTCGCAACTGCCCGCGCTGATCGGCCTGCAAGGGCCGCTGCCAGGTTTGCTGCAGGGTGCGGAGATCGACCACGAAGCGCTGGCCTATGGCGTCACCAGCCTCGTGGTGTTCTTCGCCGCCAGGCGGCTGGCGCCGCGGCTGCCCATCATCCTGATCGCGGTGGCCGTGGCGGGCGCCGCCAGCTACTTCAGCGGCTACTCGCGGCACGGCGCGGTGGTCGGCCAGCTGCCGCAAGGCCTGCCCGCGTTCTACTGGCCGCAGTGGCCCGGCTGGGACCAGTTCTCCAGCCTGCTCGCCCCGGCGTTGGTGCTCGCCCTGGTGAGCTCACTGGAGATGGCGTCCAGCGCCAGGATCGAGAACCAGCGGGATGGCAAGCGCTGGGACGCCAACCAGGATCTCGTCGGCCAGGGCGTCGGCAAGCTGGCCGCCGCCTTCTCGGGCACCTTCGCCACCAGCGCATCGTTCTCGCGCTCGGCGCTCACGCTGTATGCCGGCGCGCGCACGGGCTGGTGCACGGTCGTCACCACGGGCTTCGTGGTGCTGGTGCTGCTGTTCCTGACGCCGGCGCTCGCGCATGTGCCTAAGGCGGTGCTGGCCGCGGTGGTGATCGCCGCGGTGGCCGGACTGTTCAAGCCCCGCACGTTCAGGAACCTGTGGCAGATCGACCGCGTGGAAGCCTTCACGGCCCTCGCCACGTTCGCCGTCACGCTGCTCACTTCGCCGCGCATCTACTGGGGCGTGCTGACCGGCGTGGTGCTCGGCCTCGCGCACTTCCTCTACCTGCGCCTGCATCCGCGCATCATCGAGGTGGGCCTGCATCCCGACGGCAGCCTGCGCGACCGCCAGCTCTGGAACCTGCCGCCGCTGGCGCCGCAGCTCTATGCGCTGCGCATGGATGCGGCGCTGGACTTCGCCTCGGCCAGCGCGATGGAGCGCGCGATCGCCGAACACCTCGCGCTCCACCCCGACGTGCGGCACGTCTGCCTGTTCGCGCAGCCGATCAACCGCATCGACGCGACCGGCGTGGAGATGTTCGTGCAGCTGCGCAGGTCGTTGATGGACCGCGGCGTCACGCTGCACATCATCGGCCTGAAATTGCCGGTGGAGCGCGTGCTCGAGAAAGCCGAGGCGCTGCAGCCCGGTCCGCTGCTGCGGACCTACCGCACCGACACCGAGGCCCTGGCCTACTTCAGCAGCTTGCCGGTGCTGCCGATCACTGTGACTTCGACGTAGCGCGCGCCCAGGCGGTTGTTCGGGGAGTAATTCACCGTGATGCCGCCCAGGTCGTGGTTGGCCACCGTCTCCAGCGCCCGGATCACCCCGGCGCGCGTGGCATTGGGCCCGGCCCGGCGCAGGCCTTCCACCAGCACCTTGGCGCCGAGGAACTCCTCGAAGCTGGTGTAGTTGACCTGCTGGCCGGGGGCGTAGCGCTTGAGCAGCTCCTGGTACTCGCGCACCACGGCCAGCTTCGGCGTGTACGGATACGGCACCACCTGGCAGATGCCCACGCCGTGCGCGTTCTTCAGGCCGGCGAGCTTGACGATCTCCGCCGGGTCCACCACCGAGATGTTGTAAAGCTGCGCGCCGCCGCCGAGCTCGCGGTAGCGCTTGACGAAGGCCGCCGTCGGCTTGTTCACCGAGATCATGATCACGGCCTGCGCGTCGGAGTCCTTGATGCGCCGCACCGCGTCCTCGACCTTGTCGGTGTTGCGCTCGTAGCCCGCGGCCATCGTCAGCGGCAGCTGGCGCCGGGCGAGCGCCTTGCGCACGCCGTCGAGTCCCGCCTGGCCGAAGCCGTCGTCCTGGTACATCACCGCGATGCGGTTCAGGCCCAGCGTGGTCGCCTGCTGCACCATGTGCTCGGTCTCGTCGGCATAGCCCGCGCGCAGGTGGAAGATCCAAGGATTGAAGGGGTTGCGCAGGTTCTCGCCGCCCGTGTACGGCGCGACCAGCGCAGCGCCGCCCTGCTCCAGCACGCCATCGGACAGCAACTTGCCGATGTTGGCGGTGCCGGCGAAACCGTACAGCGCCAGCACCTCCGGCCTGGCGAGCATCTCGCGCGTCAGGCGCACCGTCTCGTCCACCTTGTAGCCATCGTCGGCCACCTGCTGCCGGATCATCCGGCCGTGGATGCCGCCGCGCGCGTTGACGTGCTCGAAGTAGATGCGTCCACCCAGCACCATCTGCGCGCCGGTGCTGGCCAGCACGCCGGACAGGGGAGCGACCTGGCCGATCACCAGGTCGGCCGAACGGGCGCGCGCCTGCGGCAGCGCGAGCGCCGTCCCCAGCGCCAGCGCGAAGCTGCGTCTTTTCATGTTGGTCTCCACAACGAGCGGGCGCCGGAGGCTGCAACCGCGGCCGCGAGCTTAGGTGGGGCCTCGCCTTATCGCATTGCGGATACCCATTACGTAGTGTTACCTGCGGCGCCTACTTCGGCCGCGGCCTGGCCAGCGACCCGCCCGGGTCGCTGAGGTGTCCCTGCCGCAATTCGCCCACGGCTTCGGCCAGCGCGCGGGCGGCGTTGCGCACTTCCTCCTGCACCGCTTCGTCGCGGTCCAGTGCCTCGTGGCTGGTGGCATAGGGCTGGTAGTAGCCGACGTAGCGGTCGAGGCGGCTCGTCGTGCCCGCGTCGACCAGGCCCATCCAGTCCAGCCAGTCGCACAGCATGCGCCGCGTGCCTTCGATGCCGGCGACGTCGCCGTGCACCACCACGCCGTAGGCGCGGCCGGCCAGGTGCTTGGGATAGGGCCACCCCTCCAGCTCCAGCTTCTTCGCCTTGGCCGGATCCTTGCCGCCCGTTGCGGTGGGATCGGTGTTGCCGCCATCGGCGCACACCAGGCGGTCGATCATCAGCTTCAGCGGGCTGCTCACCGTGTACCAGTGGGTCGGCGTCACCAGCAGCACGCCGTGCGCCGAGACCCAGCGCTCGTAGATCTCGTTCATCCAGTCGTTGACCTGGTTCGTCGCGTGGTTCGGGTAGCAGCTGCACGGCCAGTGGCACAGCGGCATGGCTGTGGAGACGCAGCCCTTGCACGGATGGATATGGCGGTCGTAGTCGGAGGTCAGCGCGCTGAGGTCCAGCAGGTCCACCTCGATGCCGCCGGCCTGCAGCGTCTCCTGGGCGATGCGGGCGAGGCGGAAGGTCTTGGAGATCTCGCCGGGGCAGGTACCGTCGTTGCGCGGCGAGCCCACCACCACCAGCACGCGCGACGGCGTGGCGGCCTCGCCCCAGCGCTTCTGCGCGGCGATCAGCTTGTTGCGCGCCTCGTACCACTCCACCGACAGGTCGTAGTCGGGGTCCTTGAATTCGGCGCCGGCCTTGCGCGTCACCGGCGCCTTGCGGCCGTCCATGTAGGCCTGCCAGGCGATCTCCTCCAGCCGGGTGATCGCCTCGTCCTCGGCGTGGAAGGCGGGGTCGAAGAAGTGCGCGCGGAAGCGTTCACGGAACACTTCGCGCGGGTGCATGCCGGTCCACTGGCCCTTGCGGACTTCGGGCAGCGACGGATCGGGGGTGCTGGATTCGCTCATGGCCGTTCCTTTTTGCAGGTGCAAAGCCTAGCCGACCGGCGCGGAAATGGGGGCGACAATGCCGTGCATGCATGAGCTTTCAACCGCCAGCACCCTCGAGGCCCTGCGCCTCGCCTTCGAGCTGGCGCCGGTGGGGATGTGCGTGACCGAAGAGCGCGTGGTCGTGCTGTGCAATCCGGCCTTCGCCGCCATGTTCGGGTACGAGCCCGCCGAGCTGTCGGGTCAACCCCTGGCGCCGCTGTACCCGTCCGACGACGAGTACAGGCACATCGGCGCGCTGGGCCTGCCGGTGATGCGCGAGCAAGGCACCTACGGGGACGAGCGCATCATGCGGCGCCGCGACGGCACGCTGTTCTGGTGCCACGTCGTCGGCCGCGCGGTGGATCGCTCGCAGCCCTTCGCCCGCGCGGTCTGGATGTTCGAGGACATCTCGCAACGCCGCAGGGTGGCCAGTGGACTGACGCCGCGCGAGCGCACGGTGGCGCAGCACCTCGTCACCGGCGCCACCAGCAAGCACATCGCCCGCGCGCTGGGCCTGAGCCCGCGCACGGTGGAGGCGCACCGCGGCCGCCTGATGAAGAAGCTGGGCGCCGCCAACCAGGGTGAGCTGGTGGCCCGGCTGATCGGCGGGGGCTGAGCAGCACGCAGCGTGTTTCTACGGTCTGGCCGGCCCGGGCCAGACCGGCTATCTTCGACGCCTCTGCAGCACGTAGCCAAAGATGAATCTCGCGAACACCTTGCGCCGCATCGCCCTCGCCCACCCCGGGCGGCCGGCGCTGTACGACGGTGACCAACTGCGCCACGACTATGGCGCCCTGGCCGCGCGGGCCGCGCGCCTGGCTGGCGCGTTGCGGGCGCAGGGGCTGGTACCCGGCGACCGGGTCGTGCTGTTCATGCGCAACCATCCCGCCTACCTGGAGCTGATGTACGGCTGCTGGTGGGCCGGCCTGGCGATCGTGCCGGTCAACGCCAAGCTGCACCTGCAGGAGGCCCAGTGGATCGCCGGGCATGCGCAGGCGAGCTGGGCCTTCATCACCGCCGACGTGGGCACGGGCCTGCAGGTGCCCGGCCGCTGCATCGACATCGAGAGCCCCGACTACGCGGCACTGTGCACCGGAGCCGCGGCGCCGCTGGAAGCGCGCCGCCCGGACGACCTGGCGTGGCTGTTCTACACCAGCGGCACCACCGGCCGGCCCAAGGGCGTGATGCTCACGCATCGCAACCTGATGACAATGGGGCTGACCTACTTCATCGACGTGGACGCGATCGTCCCGGACGACGCGATCGTCTACGGCGCGCCGATGTCGCACGGCGCCGGCATCTACGCCATCCCGCACGTCATGGCGGGCGCCCGCCACGTGGTGCCCGCCTCCGGCAGCTTCGACCCCGCCGAACTGTTCGCGCTCGGCAGGAGCATCGGCCGGCTGTGCATGTTCGCCGCTCCCACCATCGTCAAGCGGCTGGTGGACCATGCCGAGGCGCATGGCCTCGACGGCGGCGGCTTCAAGACCATCGTCTACGGCGGCGCGCCGATGTACGTGGAGGACATCAAGCGGGCGCTGCGCGTGCTGGGCCCGCGCTTCGTGCAGATCTACGGCCAGGGCGAAACGCCGATGGTCGCCACTGCGCTGTCGCGCGCCACGCTGCTGGACACCGCGCATCCGCGCCACGCCGAACGGCTGGCGTCGGTGGGCTTGGCCCAGACGCCGGTGGAAGTGCGGGTGGCCGACACGGAGGGCCGCACCCTTCCGCTGGGCGAAGTGGGGGAGGTGCTGGTGCGCGGCGACACCGTCATGGCCGGCTATTGGCGCGACCCCGAGGCCACCGCGGCGGCGGTGCGCGAGGGCTGGCTGTTCACCGGCGACATGGGCAGCATGGACGCCGACGGCTTCCTCACGCTGAAGGACCGCAGCAAGGACCTGGTGATCAGCGGCGGCTCCAACATCTATCCGCGCGAGGTGGAGGAGGTCCTGCTGCTGGCGCCCGGCGTGGCCGAGGTCTCGGTGGTGGGCGCGCCCGATCCCGAGTGGGGCGAAGTGGTGGTGGCCTTCGTGGTGCCGCAGGCAGGGCAGGCAGTCGACACCGCCGCGCTCGATGCCGTGTGCCTGGAGCGCATCGCGCGCTTCAAGCGGCCCAAGCGCTACGTCGTCGTCGAGGCGCTGCCCAAGAACAACTACGGCAAGGTGCTCAAGACCGAGCTGCGCCAGCGGCTGAAGGACGAAGCGCTCAGGCGCTGACGATCCAGCCTTCCAGCGGGTCCAGGTCGGCCGGCAGCCCATAGGCCGGCGCTCCGTGCCGCGCGGCCCACGCCGCCTGCAGCAGGCACAGCACGGCATCCAGCCGGTCGCCGCTGGCGTCCTCCACCAGCGCGTCGTGCTGGGCATGCGTCACCTTCAGGCGCAGGCCCAGGCGCGTGCGGCCCTGCTCGAGGGCGGTGATGAGGTCCTTGCGGGCGATCAGGCGGTCGGCGTCCTGCCGGGCCTTGTCGTCGCTCTTGTAGCTGCGGCGGCCGATCAGCTCGCGCGCCAGCAGGCCCGGGTAAGCCTCCAGCGCGACGCGCTGCGGGTCGCCCTCGTGCAGCCCGGGGATGTGGACGCCGGCGTCGAGCAGCAGCGGGACGGCCGCGTGCAGCATGTAGGCCACCGGCGGGTTGACCCACTTCATCGACGGGCTGGAGCCCGCCAGCTTGTCGAAGCGCCGGTGCGCGAACTTGCCGCCCACCGGACGCGCCGCGGTGTAGGCGGCGAAGGTGTCGCGGATCTGCGGCCGCGTGAGGCCGGCGTAGTGCCGGATGCACTCCCGCCAGGTGGTGGGCCAGCCGAGGTGCTCGACCAGCTCGCGCGGCAGGCCGAAGGGAAAGTCGAAGCCGCCCACCCAGGCTTGCGGCTGGCGCAGCCAGTCGCCGAAGGCGGCCAGCGTCTCGATGTTCTCGAGGCGCGTGAGCTGCACGCGGCTGCCGGCGACGGCGCCGATGGCCAGCACGATCGGCTTGCGCCGCGTGGGCGAGCTGGAGAAGTCGCAGCCGAGCAGCATCATCGCGTCGTCAACCCAGGGCCAGCGCCATCACGCCCGCGGCGATGCAGCCGGCGCCCGCCAGCCGCAGCCAGCGGTCGCCCTCGCCCAGCAGCTGCCCGCCGATCAGCGCCGCGAACAGCATCGACACCTCGCGCGCGGGCGCCACGTGCGACAGCGGCGCGGACTGCATCGCATAGAGCACCAGCACGTAGGAAATGGGGCTCACGATGCCCACGAACAGGGCGTACTTCCACTGCGCCTGCCAGTGGCTGCGCACCGTCGGCAGGTCGCGCGCCACCGAGGGCGCCAGCACGAAGATGCGCAGGAACGCGCCCATGTAGTCCACGAGGATGGGCGAGATCAGCACCACCTTCACCGCGTAGCCATCCACCACGGTGTACGAGGCGATGAAAGCCCCGGTGAGCAAGCCGTACACCATGCCCTTGCGCAGGCGGCGGCGGGCCTCGGGGTCATGGCTGCGATGCCACAGCGACGGCCCGCCCGCCACCAGGAACACCCCGCCGACGACCCCTGCGATGCCCAAGGCGCCGAGCGCGGAGATCTGCTCGCCCAGCAGGATGATCGCGGCCACCGACGACAGCAGCGGGCCGGAGCCGCGGGCGAGCGGATAGACGACCGTCAGGTCCGCCTTGCGGTAGCCGCGCAGCAGGAACAGGTAGTAGCCGCTGTGCAGCAGCGCGCTGGCGAGCACCAGCGACCACTCGGTGACGCCCCAGGACGGGACGTGGCGCCACGCCAGCCACAGGCCGAGCGGGCCCCAGGCCACGAGGACGATGGCGGTGGTGAAGAAGGCGAAGCGGATGTCGCCGCCCGCCTTCTTGGCGGCGATGTTCCAGCTGGCGTGGATCAGGCCGGCGAGCAGCACCAGGGCCAGCGCGCCGGCGGGCATGCGGCCGGGGCTTCAGCTGCGGCCGCAGATGGCGGCGGTGGCGGCCAGGTCTTCCAGCAGCGACAGCGAGACCTTGCCGGGGATGGCGTAGGGGTCGAGCTCCGCCTTCTCGGAGTACTTCAGCAGCACCGAGTGATTGAGCTTGGAGATGTTCACCTGGCCCATGCTCCAGCCGCCGAAACGGCGCTCGAGGATTTCCTCGAAGTACAGCAGCGCGACGTCCTTGTGGCGCGGGTCCTTCTGGATGCTGCCGAACAGGTCGCTCACCTGCATGCGGCCGCCTTCGATGCATTGCAGGAAGATGCCGTCGCCGTAGCAGAGGATGCCGGTGATGCCGCTGACCGGGTTGTGCTGGCGCGATTGCGACAGGATGGATTCGATCGCCGCGGCGGAGGTGTCCACCGAGCGGCTGCAATAGAGGAGGCGGACCAGCATGTCAGTCCTTCTGGGGAAGAAGCGCCAGGAACTCGCGGCGCAGGTCGGAGTTCTTGAGGAACGCGCCGCGCATCACCGAGTTGATCATCTTGCTGTCCAGGTCCTTCACGCCGCGCCAGGCCATGCAGTAGTGGCGCGCCTCCATCACCAGGGCCAGGCCATCGGGCTGGGTCTTCTCCATGATCAGGTCGGCCAGCTGCACGACGGCCTCTTCCTGGATCTGGGGGCGGCCCATGATCCATTCGGCCAGGCGCGCGTACTTGGACAGGCCGATCACGTTGGTGTGCTCGTTGGGCATGACGCCGATCCACAGCTTGCCGATGACGGGGCACAGGTGGTGGCTGCAGGCCGAGCGCACGGTGATCGGGCCGACGATCATCAGCTCGTTGAGGTGTTCGGCGTTGGGGAACTCGGTGATCGTGGGCGCCTTGACGTAGCGGCCGCGGAACACCTCGTTCAGGTACATCTTGGCCACGCGCCGGGCGGTGTCGCCGGTGTTGTGGTCGTTGGTGGTGTCGATGACCATGCTGTCCAGCACGCCCTGCATCTTCACTTCGACTTCGTCGAGCAGCGCTTCCATCTCGCCGGGTTCGATGAACTCGGCGATGTTGTCATTGGAATGAAACCGCTTGCGCGCCGCCAGGACCCGCTCGCGGATCTTGACGGACACGGGCGTTCCCTCGTCCGGGAGGGCGGGCGTCAACTGGCTGGACGGGTCGGCTTTCATGAGCATTTGTGACTGTAACACTGGGGGAAAAACAGGGCAGCCGAAGGACTTCCGGACGCAAAAGTCGCAAAGGTTGCGCAAAAGTCGCAAAAGGGCTTCCGGAAGTTCTTTCGCGACTTTTGCGTAGCTTTTGCGACTTTTGCGTCCTTGCCTTCGGATTCCTCTCAGAGCTTGAGCAACGTCTCAAGTTGTTCAAGAGAATCCGCTTCGTGTACAGGCTTGTCGTGCCGGATCCGCAGCATCCGGGGGAAGCGCACCGCGATGCCGCTCTTGTGGCGGGGGCTGCGGTTGATGCCTTCGAAGCCCAGCTCGAACACCAGGCTCGGCTTGACGCTGCGCACCGGGCCGAATTTCTCCAGGGTGTTCTTCCGGATGATGGCGTCGACCTTCCGGAACTCCTCGTCCGTCAGCCCCGAATACGCCTTCGCGAAAGCCACCAGCTGCAACGCCCCCGGCTGCGCCGGCTCCTTGCGGGCGATGGCGGCCAGCACGGCGTCGGCTTCCTCCTTGCTCGCCGGCGGCCGGCTCCACACCGCGAAGGTGTAGTCGGTGTAGACGGAGGCCCGCCGCCCATGGCCGGCCTGCGCATACACCAGCACGCAGTCCACCGTCATCGGCTCGATCTTCCACTTCCACCACAAGCCCTCCGCCTTGGTGCGGCCCGTGCCATAGGCGGCGTCCTGCCGCTTGAGCATGAAGCCCTCGACGCCGCGCTCGCGCGACTGTCCGCGGCGCTGCGCGAACTCCAGCCACGACGCCGCCGTCTCCACCGGCGACAGCCGGAAGCGCGTGCCCGCCAGCAACGCTTCCAGCCGTTGCCGCCGCTCGCGCTGCGTCAAGCCGCGCACGTCCTCGCCGCCCTGCTCCAGCAGGTCATAGGCCATGAAGCTCACCGGCGCTTCGGCCAGGATCTTCCTGGTGATGTTCTTGCGGCCGATGCGCTGCTGCAGCAGCGAGAAAGGCGCGGGCCGGTCGGGGAGCTCGCCGGACTCCGGATCGGGCGCGTCCTTCCACACCAGGATCTCGCCGTCCAGGACGGTGCCATCCGGCAGTTGCTGCGCGAGCGCGACGATCTCCGGGAAGCGATCCGTCACCAGCTCCTCCCCGCGCGACCACACCCACACCTTGCCGTGGCGCTTGACCACCTGGCCGCGGATGCCGTCGTACTTCCACTCCACCATCCAGTCGCCCACCGGCCCCAGGCGCGGCGTGAACAGCTCCGGCGGCAGGTCGAGCTGGTGCGCCAGGAAGAAGGGATAGGGCTGCCCCTCGTCGCGCTGCTCCGGCACGCCCTCTTCCGCTTTCGCGATCAGCGCCTCATAGCGCTCGGGCGAGGGCATCGCCTTGCCGTCGGTGTAGCCCATCATCCGCTGGGCGACGCGCTTGGCGTCGATGCCCGCATGCGTCGCCAGCGCGCGCTGCACCAGCAGCTTGCTGACGCCGACGCGGAAGCCGCCGCCCACCAGCTTGATCAAGAGGAAGCGGCCCAGCGTGTCCAGCTCCTGCCAGTAGCCCGCCACGCGCTGCGCGACCTCTTCCTCCGGCAGGCCGCGCAAGGGCAGCAGCCGGTCTTCCACCCAGGTGGCCAGCCCCACGTCGGACGGTTCGTCGCCGCGCGGCAGCACCAGCGCGATGGTCTCGGCCAGGTCGCCGACCTGCTGGTAGGCCTCGTCGAACAGCCAGTATTCGATCTGCGCCATCTGGCAGGCCAGCGTCACCAGCGACGCGGTCTTGACCACCTGCCGCGGCTTGCCGCCGGACAGGAAGTACACGGCCCAGGCGGCGTCGCGCGGCGGCGCTTCGTCGAAGTAGCGCGTGAGCGCCTCCACCTTCTCGTTGGTGGAGGTGGTCGCGTCGAGCTCGCTGAAGAGGCGGGCGAAGCGCTTCACGCCGCGCCCTCCGGCCCGGCCGGCAGGTCCGCCTCCACCACGTCGTCGCCGTACTCGGTGTCGAACGATCCAGCCTGCAGCCCGCGCTCGCGCAGGTAGCGCACCATCACCGGCACGCTGCCGTGCGTGACGATCACGCGCTGGGCTCCGGTGGCGGCGATGGCCTGCATCAGGCCCGGCCAGTCCGCGTGGTCCGACAGCACGAAGCCGCGGTCGTAGCCGCCGCGGCGGCGGTTGCCGCGCACCTGCATCCAGCCGCTGGCAAAAGCCGTCTGCGCGTCGCCGAAGCGGCGGATCCAGGGGCTGCCCGCGGCGCTGGGCGGACACACCACCAGGCAGCGCCGCAGGTCCGCCTTGTCCGTGACCTCGGTGACCAGGCGCGTTTCCGGCAGCGCGACGCCGGCGGCGCGATAGGCCTCGTTGAGCGGCTGCACCGCGCCATGCACGATCACCGGCCCGATCGACGGGTCGATGCCGGCGAGCACGCGCTGCGCCTTGCCGAAGCTGTAGCAGGTGAGCACGCTGGCGCGGCCGTGGCTGGCATTGCGCGCCCACCAGGCATTGATGCCGGCAAAGATCTCCTCGTCCGGCGCCCAGCGATAGATCGGCAGGCCGAAGGTGGACTCGGTGATGAAGACGTCGCAGCGCACCGGCTCGAAGGGGTCGCAGGTGGGGTCGGGCGCCACCTTGTAGTCGCCGCTGGCCACCCAGACCTGGCCGCCGTGTTCCAGCCGGACCTGCGCCGAGCCGAGCACGTGGCCGGCCGGGTGCAGCGACACGGTCACGCCATGGTGCCGGATGCGCTCGCCGTACGGCAGGGTCTGCAGGTCGATCTCGCCCAGCCGCGTGCGCAGCACGCCTTCGGCCGGCGCGGCGGCCAGGTAGTGGCCGCTGCCGACGCGGGCGTGGTCCGAATGCGCGTGGGTGATGACCGCGCGGGCCACCGGCCGCCACGGGTCGATGTAGAAATCGCCCGGCGGGCAATACAGGCCCTCGGGCCGCTGCACGACCAGGTCGCTCACAGGTACTTCTTCCCCTGGAACGCCAGGGCCAGCCGCACCAGCACCAGGGCCACCCATTCCTTGGCGCGGGTGGCGCGCGAGCGGCTCTCGTACGCGGTCGCCTCCATGCGGCTGCCGTCGTGCTGCACCGCCTGCAGCAGGCGGTGGCGCAGCCGCTGCGCGAACGCGCGGTCCTCCACCACCAGGTTGGCCTCGCGCGCCAGCAGCAGCGACAGTGGATCGAGGTTCGACGAACCCACCGTAGCCCAATGGCCGTCGACCACGGCCACCTTGGCGTGGAGGAAGCTCGGCTCGTACTCCGTGATCTCCACGCCCGCCCGCAACATCGCGCCGAACACCGGCCGCGACGCGTAGTACTGCATGAAGTACTCGTAGCGGCCCTGCACCAGCAGGTGCACCCGCACGCCGCGGCGGGCCGCCATCTCCAGGGCGCGCCGCATGCGCCCGCCCGGCACGAAGTAGGCGTTAGCGATGATGATTTCCTCGCGGGCCCTGCCGATGGCGCGCAGGTAGGCCCGCTCGATGTCGGTGCGGTTGCGGAAGTTGTCCCGCAGCAGCAGCGCCGCCTTGGCGCGCGGCAGGCCGTGGCTGGCCACCCGGGGCGGCGGCATCGCCGCGCGCGTGCCGGACGCCCGCAGCGAGATGAGCGAGCCGCGCAGGTGCGCCGAGCGCAGCCGCCGCAGCGCCTCGATGCGCCGCCACAGCTTTTCCATGGCCTCCTGCATGCCGGCCACCAGCGGGCCGGACACGCGCACCGCGAAGTCGAAACGCGGCGCCTGCAGCGCGCCATGGTTGGGGTCGTGGAAGTCGTCGAGGATGTTGATGCCGCCGCAGTAGCCCACCACGCCGTCCACCACGCACAGCTTGCGGTGCAGCCGGCGCCATTGGCCCGGCCACAGCAGCCCCAGCGGGCCGGTGGGCGAATAGACATGCCAGTGCACCCCGGCCATCTCCAGGCGCTGCACCGACGCGGGCGGCAGCGCGCCCGAGCCGAGGCCGTCGACGACCACCTGCACCGTGACGCCGCGGCGGGCCGCGCGCTCCAGCGCATAGGCGATTTCGGCGCCGCTGCCGCTGAAGTCGAAGATGTAGGTCTCCAGCCGCACCTCGCGCAGCGCGGCGTCGATGGTGGCCACCATGGAGGGGAACAACTCGCCGCTCCCCTCCAGCAGCTGCAGGTGGTGGCCGCTGCGCAGTGGAGGAATGCGGTGGGCCACTACAGCTTGAACTCCGCGATCAGGGGGAGGTGGTCCGACATGCGCCACCAGATGCGCCCGCGCGGGACCTCCAGGCCGGAGGGCTTCATGCCGCGCGCGTAGACGAAGTCCAGCTGCGTCAGCGGCAGCCGCGACGGGAAGGTGTTCGCGCGCTCGCCGACGAAGTCCTGCAGGCCCAGCTTGTTCATGGTCTGCCGCAGCTTGGCGCCCCAGTCGTTGAAATCGCCCGCCACCACCACCGGCGCGGTACGCGGAATCTCGCGCTGGATGTAGGCGCCGATCTGTTCGATCTGGCGCAGCCGGCTGGCGGCGATCAGCCCCAGGTGGATCGACAGGACGTGGACGGTGCGGCGCCCCACCTGCACCTGCACGTGCAGCAGGCCGCGCTGCTCGAAGCGGTGGTCGGACATGTCCTCGTGGCCATGCGACACGATCGGCCAGCGTGACAGCAGCGCGTTGCCGTGCTCGCCGTGCTTGGTCTTCGCGTTGGTCTGGTAAACGGGGAAGTAGCCCTCGGGGCAGAGGAACTCCGCCTGCGGCAGCTCGGGCCAGCGGGTGAAGTAGCGCTCCTCGCGGCGGTGCAGCTTGCGCACCTCCTGCAGGCACACGATGTCGGCGTCCAGCTGCTCCACGGCATGGCCGAGGTTGTGGATCTCCAGCCGGCGCGTCGGCCCCAGGCCTTGCACGCCCTTGTGGATGTTGTAGGTGGCGATGCGGAGGAGGGGCATTAAATGAATTCTGGCAGCATCAGGATCGCTTCGGCGTTGGACGGCGAGAAGCAGGTGTCCGCCGCCCTGCGCCAGGGCAACCACTGGTAAGCGGTGTGTTCGCGCGGGTTCAGCGTGACCGGCGTGCCGGCCGGCACCGTGAGGCCGAACACGTGCTCGCGGTTGCGCACGACGCCCGGTGCGTAGCGGTGCAGGTAGTGCGGGTAGATGTCGTAGACGTTCTCGAGGTTCCAGTCGACCAGCCGCCCTGCGGCGCAATCGATGCCGGTCTCCTCCATCACCTCGCGGGCCGCCGTCTCCTTGAACGGCTCGTCCTCCCGGTCCTTCGACCCCGTCACGGATTGCCAGTGCCCGGGCGAGTCGGCCCGGTTGATCAGCAACACGTCCAGCGCCGGCGTGTGGATGACGACGAGGACGGAGAGCGGGATCTTGAAGGGC
>JAJTCN010000153.1 GCA_021323335.1 Ramlibacter sp. | reverse complement strand
TCGCCGCCCAGCACGGCCGCGATGAACGCGCCGTAGTCGCCCACCGTCGTCTGCAGGGAATAGGAGGCATTGGCCGCGGGCGGCCGGTGCTTGTCCAGCTGCCCGTGCCCTTCGTGCGGAGTCGCGGCGTCGTACAGGAAGCGGTCCTGCCACTCCAGGCTGGAGGACTGCATGCCGAACGGATCGAACACCAGCCGGCGCAACGTCGCCTCCAGCGGCTCCGCGGTCGCCGCCTCCATCGCCCGCTGCAGCAGCATGAACCCGACGCTGGAGTAGCTGAACCGGCTGCCGGGCGCGAAGTAGATGCGCAGGGGGTCCCGGCCGGGAAGGTTCTGCAGGCCGCAGGAATGCGTGAGCACGTGGCGCAGCGTGATCAGCGACGCAGCCGGATCGCCCGGAACGATCGGGGCCGTCCAGCGAACCAGTGGCTCGTCGAGCTGCAGCGTGCCCGCGTCGACCAGCTGCAGGGCCGCATGCGCGACCAGCGGCTTGGTGAGCGAGGCCGCGTCGAAGATGGTCTGCGTGTCCACCGGCTCTGCCACGCGCGCATCCTTCCAGCCCGCGACCGCGAGCTCGACCTGGCCCTCGCGCACGGAGGCCAGCGCCGCGCCGGTGATGCCGTGCTCGGCCACCAGAGAGCGCAGGAGCGACTGCAACGACGGCGTACCTGCGTCCATGCCCCTCCCCGTGTATGGAGGCGGGACTATAGCCGTTCCCCCAGCCGGCGCCGTCTCCCTATACTGGCCCGCATGAGCGACCCAACCGCCTACACCCCACCCGCCGTCTGGACCTGGAACAAGGACAACGGCGGCAAGTTCGCCAGCATCAACCGGCCGGTCGCCGGCCCCACCCACGACAAGGAGCTGCCGGTTGGCAAGCACCCGTTGCAGCTCTACTCCCTCGGCACGCCCAACGGCGTGAAGGTCACGGTGATGCTGGAAGAACTGCTGCAACTCGGCCACGCCGGCGCGGAGTACGACGCCTGGCTCATCCCGATCGGCGAGGGCGCGCAGTTCGGCAGCGGTTTCGTCGCCGTCAATCCCAACTCCAAGATCCCGGCCCTCATGGACCGCAGCGGCCCGCAGCCGGTGCGCGTGTTCGAGTCCGGCGCGATCCTGCTGTACCTGGCCGAGAAGTTCCGCGCCTTCGTGCCCGAGGAAGGCGCGGCGCGCGCCGAATGCCTGTCGTGGCTGTTCTGGCAGATGGGCAGCGCGCCGTTCCTGGGCGGCGGCTTCGGGCACTTCTACGCTTACGCGCCGACGAAGATGGAATACCCGATCGACCGCTATGCGATGGAGGTCAAGCGCCAGCTCGACGTGCTCGACCGCCGGCTGGCCGAGAGCCGCTACATCGCCGGCGACGCGTACACCATCGCCGACATGGCGATCTGGCCGTGGTATGGGGCGCTGGCCAAGGGCCAGCTCTATGGCGCCGGCGAGTTCCTGCAGGTGCAGCAGTACACCCACGTGCTGCGCTGGACCGACGAGATCGCGCAGCGGCCGGGCGCGCGGCGCGGACGCATGGTGAACCGCACCTTCGGTGACCCGGCGAGCCAGCTGCACGAACGCCACGACGCGGCCGACTTCGAAACGAACACGCAGGACAAGCGCGGATGATCACGCTGTACGACTGCGCCACCGCACCCAGCCCGCGTCGCGCCCGCATCCTGCTGGCCGAAAAGGGCATCCCGCACGCAACGGTCCAGGTCGACCTGCGCAGCGGCGAGCAGATGGGCGACGCCTTCCGCCGCATCAATCCGCAGTGCACCGTGCCCGCGCTGGTGACCGAGGAAGGAACCGTGCTCACCGACAACGCGGCGATCGCGGCGTATGCCGAAGCCTTGCGCCCCGAGCCCGCACTGCTGGGGCGGACCCCGCTGGAGAAAGCCGAGATCGCCAGCTGGAACTGGCGGGTTGAGTTCGAAGGACTGCTGGCCATCGCCGAGGGCTTGCGCAACGCCTCGCCGGCCATGGTGAACCGCGCGCTGCCCGGGCCGCGCAACTACGCGCAGATCCCGGCGCTCGCCGAACGCGGCGCGCAAAGGGTGCGGGACTTCTTCGACACGCTCGATGCGCACCTCGCGGACCGCGAGTTCATCGCTGCCGGCATGTTCAGCATCGCCGACATCACGGCGGTGGTGGCGGTGGACTTCGCGCGGGCGGTCAAGGTCAAGCCCGGCGAGCAGCACGCCCACCTGCAACGCTGGCGCGCGGCGATGGCGCAGCGGCCGTCGATGTCGCTCTAGCCATGCAACGCGTCCTGCCCTGCGGTGAAGCGGTGCCCGCCCTCGGCCAAGGCACCTGGAACCTCGGCGACCACCCGCGCCTGAAGGCGCAGGAGATCGCCGCGCTGCGCCGCGGCATCGAGCTGGGGCTGACCCTGGTCGACACGGCGGAGATGTACGGCGACGGCCGCTCCGAACGGCTGGTCGGCGAGGCCATCGCGGGCCTGCGCGACCAGGTGTTCCTGGTCAGCAAGGTCTATCCGCACAACGCGTCGCGCCGCGCCATGCCGCAGTCCTGCGACGCCAGCCTGAAGCGCCTGGGCGTGGACACCATCGACCTGTACCTGCTGCATTGGCCCGGCTCGGTGCCGCTGGCCGAGACGGTGGAGGCCTTCGAGGCGCTGCGCTGCGCCGGCAAGATCCGTCACTGGGGCGTGAGCAACTTCGACGCGGAGGCGATGCAGGAACTCTGGCGCACCCCCGGCGGAACCGCGGCGCAGGTGAACCAGGTGCTCTACAACCTGGGCGAGCGCGGCATCGAATGGGACCTGCTGCCCTGGCAGCGCGAGCAGCGCGTGCCGGTGATGGCGTACTCGCCGTTCGACCAGGGGCGTCTGTTGAACAGGGGTCCGCTGTCGTCGTTCGCGCGCAAGCACGGCATGACGCCGGGCCAGGTGGCCATCGCCTGGCTGCTGGCGCAGGACGGCGTGATCGCCATTCCGAAGACCGGGAGTGCACAGCGCGTGCAGGAGAACGCCGAGGCCCTGGCGCGGCCGTTGTCGCGGCAACAGCTGGAAGAACTGGACCGGCTGTTCGCGCCGCCGGACGGGCCGTCGCCGCTGGCGATGCTCTGACGCGCGCGAGGGTTCAGGCCGGCAATACCCGCAGGCTGCGGACGCGGCAGGCAAGGATGATCGCGGCCTGCAGCACGAAGCCGGCCAGCGCCAGCCACAGGCACGCCGTCTCGCCCCACGCCGCGCCGACCACGCCGCCCAGCGCGGCGCCGACCGGCCGCGCGCCCGCGTTGACCGTCAAGAACACAGCGCCGACGCGGCCCAGCATGCCGTGCGGCGTGACGGCTTGCCGCAGCGTCGTGGTGGTGATGGTCCAGATGATCGG